>SKOK01000324.1 GCA_007120085.1 Bacteroidales bacterium
CAGTATTACCTGAACCAGGTGTCGGCTTATTCCAGCCGTGTTTACCTGAAAGGTTCCGGGGTGATTAGAAGCATGCCTGCCCTGATGCGTCGCCAGTTAGAGCAGGATGGAGTTGAAGAAGATCGTTATTTCGTTACCGAAACCATCTCTGATATTCACTTTGAGCTGCCCGATCGCATCCGCACAGAGGTGATCTCGCTGCGCAGCTCCGGCAACGACAACCAGTCGAGTCCAATGGACTTTGTCACCGTGAGCCTTTATCGCGATATCAACGGCATCATATCGCCACTCAGCAGAAGCGCCATGCAGGTGTATCGCTTTGAGCTGGCCGGCAGCTTTATTGAAGATGATGAAAACATTTTCCGCATCCGTGTCATACCCCGTCGTGCCGGGCCTGATCTTTACAGCGGATACATTTACATCAGGGAGGGGGGATGGAACCTGCATTCGGCTGATCTGAAGGTGGAACAAAACCTTTTCACCATCAACATCAGGCAGCTTTACAACAGGGTTGCTGAGGATGTATGGATGCCTGTTAGTCAAAATTTTGACATTAACTTCTCCATAATGGGCTTCGAAATTGACTATACCTACCTGGTTTCAATTGGGGATTACCGCGTGACCATGAATCCGGATCTGGATCATGATTTTTATTTAAGGCGGCAAGCCTCACCCGCCCTGTCCAGGATGATGCCCGCCATTGAACCAGGCCAACTGCAGGATAAGGAGGAGCCAGCTAAGATTTCTGAAAGGGATATTACTGCTTCAGCAGGAAAGCGTGAGAGGGAGATCGCACAGCTACTGGACACCGAAAACCTTACAAACCGTGAGATGCGCCGTCTGAACAGGCTGATACGCCGCGAAGCGCGTGATGCCCGCAAAAGGGAGTCGCTGGAGCTTTTTCCGCGGGATATGGAGATTGACGATAGCGCGAGGGTGCGCAGCCGCGAATACTGGGACCTGAACAGACCGGTGCCACTCACACAGGAGGAACTCGAAAGCTTTGATGAATTGCCGGAAGACACAACCAAGGTAACGGAAGAGCCGGGTGTTCTTGCAAGGCTGGCACGCCCGCTGCTGCTGGGATCCCGCCACCGGCTGGCCGATAATCTGCATCTTTCTCATAATGGACTGGCCGGGCCCTCAACATTTAACTACAATACGGTTGACGGGCTGCTGTACACCAAGACATTGCAACTGCAACATCGTCCGCAGCATGGAAGACATTTTACCGCAAATGCCGCAGCCAGCTATGCCTTTGCCCGCGATCGCCTGCTGGCTGATATGAAGGTCAGATACGATTATCACCCCTTCCGGCGTGCATATTTCGAAGTCTCTGGAGGCAGGGCAACTTCTGACTTTGACGACAAGCATGGCATTCCTCCATTGTTCAACACTGTGGCAACTGTGTTATTCAAGAAAAACTTTGTAAAGCTTTATGAGAAGGATTATTTCAGGGTGGATCAAAGGATGGACATTGCCAACGGCCTGGTGCTTTTTACCGGTGCTGAATATGCACAGCGGCGCAGGCTTATCAATAATGATTTCTGGTTTCTGACGAACCCGTTTAAAGAAACCTTTATGCCAAACTTTCCTCTTGTCCCTGGCCTTGCCGATGATCGGGCAGATGACCATACAGCCTTAGTGGCCGAAGTTGGGTTGAGCTATACCCATCGCCACTATTACAGGATGCAGGGGCAGCGCAAGGTGATGGCGTATTCAAATTATCCAACCATTTCAATGAGCTACAGGCAGGGAATACCTGATTTGTTTAATAGCGATACACGATTCAATCATTTGGAAGCCAGCATAAGCCAGCGTTTTGAGCTGCGACTGATCGGGCGCTTTAACTATCATCTTGCTGCGGGGCGTTTTTTTAATACGGAAAACATTTACTTTGCTGATTACAGGCACTTCCACACCAACCCCATTTGGATAAAACCAGGTAATGAGGTCAATATGTTTCAGACGATCGATTATTATGCATACAGCACTGCCAGCGATTATGCAAGCCTTCACCTGCGTTATGACCACAGCCGCCTGCTGATCAAGCGATTGCCATTCCTGGCAGATAAGCTCTTACGCGAAAGACTGTTCATCAACACCTTGCTGGTTGACGGCCGGAAAGCATATTATGAAGTGGGATACGGCCTCGACCAGTTGTTCCTGTTGTTCAGCCTGGAGGTTGTCAGTGGTTTTTCTGGAGGAAAGCACCATTATACGGGAATCAGGTTAGGGATACCTTTGTCGGGTGAGGTTACGGTGGGGTTGTGATGTAATATAATATTGTTTTTCTCAGCGATAATTAATCCTCTTTATCATTTTCACTCTTGATAAGGCCTTTTTGTATGGCATATTTCATAAGGCCTACAATGGATTTGGTTTTTGTTTTGATGAAGATGTTACGCCTGTGGGCTTCAACTGTCCTTTCACTAATAAAGAGTTTTTCCCCGATCTGTTCATTGTTGTATTCTTTAGCGATCAGGTTAAGGACTTCAGTTTCACGGGATGATAATATGGCTTTTTTTTCATCTCTTGGTTCGAGGGTATCGGGTGGACTGCTGAGGTTATCCATGATGATTTGCTGGGTATCCCTGCCAAGGTATCTTTCATTATTGTAAACTACCCTTATGGCTTCCGTTACCTCGTTC
>SKOK01000144.1 GCA_007120085.1 Bacteroidales bacterium
GTGTTCAGGTCTTCATTGATGATGATGCGATCAAACTGATGGGAGAATTTGAGTTCATATGCTGCTTTTCCCAGACGGCTTTTCAGGCTTTCAGCTGTTTCGGTTTGCCTGTTGACGAGGCGTTTTTCCAGTTCTTCGAGTGATGGCGGCTGGATGAATATGGCGAGTGATTGTTCCGGAAATTGTTTTTTGATATTCAGTCCGCCGGCCACGTCCACGTCAAAAACCACGTGTTTTCCGGCATTCCAAATTCGTTCTACCTCGCTGCGGAGGGTTCCGTAGAAGTTGCCGGGGTAAACCTCTTCCCATTCCAGGAAGGCATCCTGATTGATTTTCGCCCGAAAGGCATCCGGTGTGAGGAAGTAATAGTCAACGCCATCTTTTTCACCGGGCCGCATCGGACGGCTACAGGCCGAAACCGAAAATTCCAGTTGCGGGGTGTCAGGCAATACGCCTTTTACAATGCTTGTTTTGCCTGCCCCTGAAGGTGCCGAAAAAATTACCAGTTTGCCTTCCATCTTATAAGATATTCATTAATTGCTCCTTGATTTTTTCAAGCTCATCTTTCATTTGTACCACGATGCGCTGGATGCCGGCGTCGTTGGCCTTGCTGCCGATGGTGTTGATCTCCCGGCCGATCTCCTGGGTTATGAATCCCAGCTTTTTCCCGGAAGAGCTTTCAGCGGCGAGGGTGTCAGAGAAGTATTCAAGGTGTTTTTGTAGCCTGACTTTTTCTTCGGTGATGTCGAGTTTTTCCAGGTAGTAAATGAGTTCCTGTTCAAAGCGGTTTGGATCATAATTGTTTTTGTCATTGAGGGCCTCCAGGGCTTTATGCAGTTTTTCTCGCATGGCCGTGGTGCGGCCTGCCTCAAGCGGTTCAATTTCCTGTAGCAGCTTGCTAATGATCACATTGCGTTCCTGCAGGTCTTTTTCAAGATGCGCTCCTTCTGAGATGCGATAGGCATTGGTTTGTTCCAGGGCCTGTTGTAAGGCTTCCAGCAAAGCATTCCATTCAGTTTCATCGGGTGTTCTGTCCTCCTGCTGAAATACATCCGGCAGCCTGAGAATCGCAGGGATCAGGTCGTTTGACTCCGGGGCACCAACTTCCCGGACAAAGTTGCTCAGCTCGAGGTAGTATTTCTCTAACAGTGGCTTATTCAGCCTATAAGCTGAGGCAGCATTGTGGCTGTCGATGTTGATGTACAGTTCGATCTTACCCCGCGATAGTGCCGTTGACAGCAGCGAGCGGATCTCCTGTTCATTCTCTTTATATAACTGCGGCACCTTCAGGCCAATGTCAAGATTCTTACCGTTGAGCGCCCGCACCTCGATGTTGATGGTCTTGTCGGGCAACTGGCAACTTGCCTTGCCAAAGCCTGTCATAGATTTTATCATAATGGCTTTTTTTGCAAAGATACATCAGAATGATCAATTTATGAAAAACCGCTAGAAAACACGGATTTTTGATCCTTCAGAAGCCATGCGGTTTCCTGTAATCCAAATTTATCTGTATTTTTGAGAAAAAAAAGTAAATGTGCAGATGTGCAAATGTAGGGGCGAATTACCATTCGCCTCTGTGAAAATTTGAAAATTGTAATGACAGGGCTTGACCTGTCAAACCGAAAATACAAATGAAATGAAAAAACGATGATAAAGAATCTCTACATAATACTAGCTGCTTTGATGCTGCTTATGTGTGTGCAGGATGCTGATGCGCAGATGTTCAGGGGTGGGTTGCAGCTTGGGTTGACAGCCAGCGAGGTTTCCGGTGATGATGCCGGTGGCCCTGATAAACTCGGGTGGTTTGCTTCAGTTTATACTAATCGCGACATTTCGCCATTTTCAAGGTTGCAGCTGGAGCTGATGTACATACAGAAAGGCAGCCGCGTGTATTATGATCCCTGGGATGACATCCATGGCAACCCGGGAAATGGTTTTGGGATAAAGCAAGATAACGATTTTGATCCCGACCCGGATCCGGATGATGGTTACAGGGATTATCGCTTTAACCTCCACTACGTTGAAATTCCCGTTTTTTTTATTTTTGATTTCTCATCACTAACCGGCCTGGAATATGTGGATAGGCTTTCCGGGAAATTTGGTTTGTCCGTTTCAACAGTGGTTGGGCACTCTGAGGAAGATAAAGGCTTGCCAATTACACAGATAATGGCTGCTGAAAGGCCATTCAAGATTGCTGAACTTAATGTTTTGGCCGGATTGCAATACCCGGTCACAGAAAATCTGGGCTTCCATGTCAGGTTCTCACAAGGCGTTTCGCCAATGCGAACCCGGTTTGCACGCAATGAGGTTGCTTGCACCAATTCCTTTGAATGCTATCGTAAACGGCATCAGTTTAACACCGTCTGGACCTTCGGGCTTTCCTATACAATGTTTTATGGTGGGAATTAGTCTGTATTGTCAGATAATTTTTCAATGGAATCAAGGATGCGCAAAAGGTAACCTCGGTCTTTGTGGGCAAGTTTATACATATACTGCTTCTGAAAGAATTTGATCCCTAAAATGTTTGTTTACGTATTTTTCCCTGCAAATATCAACCTGTCTGTTAAAACGTTTGCCAATCTCCTGCCTGATCTCATATTTCAAATCAAAGAGGTCCTGAACATCATCTTCGAATTCTACGATCA
>SKOK01000210.1 GCA_007120085.1 Bacteroidales bacterium
AGCTGAAGCCACTTGCACGCATACTGGGGATGCAGGCGGCCGGTGTGCCTCCCCGCATTATGGGCATAGGGCCTGTGCCTGCCACAGATAAACTTATCAACAGGCTGAGCCTGAGGATGGATGACTTTGATATCATTGAGTTAAACGAAGCTTTTGCGGCACAGGCACTGGCCTGCACCAGGGCAATGAAAGTAAGTGATGACGATGCAAGGGTGAATCCGCTCGGCGGCGCCATTGCCCTCGGGCACCCCCTGGGTATGAGTGGCGCCAGGATTGTGACCAGCGCCACACATCAACTGCAAAGAAACAAGCTTAACAAAGCACTGTGCACAATGTGCATCGGTGTTGGGCAAGGGATCGCCATTGTATTGGAGAGATAGGGACTATAGCTGTTCAAGCCGGTCGCGAAGCTGCTTTATCAATGCCAGTTGCTGCAACTGACCACTTTTCTCACATGACAACAACAGGTTATTGAACATTCGGATAATGATGTCCTGGTGGCTGCAGGGGACAAAAAACTCCGGCATAGGCTCCATCCCTAATTTAAGCAAAAAATCATTGATCTCCTTTGATGAAAAAACGGAGCCCCCGCTGAAAGCATTGATGTAAAACAAGGGTTGATCGAAGTGTATCCGCATGTCTTCTGTATCGAAACGCTCACCCATATAGGCAAGCACAAAATGCTCAGGAAGGTTGATCCCCATAATTGGAAGGTCAACGCTTTGTGCCACAAGCATATAAACGATACTGATGCTGAGCGGGTTGCCCGTCCTCCGCTCTAAAACCCTATCAATAAAAGAGTTATCAGGGCTGTGGTAGTCGTCCAGGTTGCCTTTGAAGTTATGGATGTCATAAAAAATGTGATTAAAGACCTTAACCTGCTCAAGGGCGGTCAGGTTCTCATTCATTTCCAGCCAGATATCCTTTCGAATATTGGTGATGTTGTTCAAAACCGACTCCTTGTTCATATCAGGATGGAAATAGAAGGTGATATCCATCCAGGCCTTTAGCAAGTCACTGCTGTCATGTTTGGCCCACGCAATGATCTTTTCAGAAAGTAAGTCAAAGCGAATCTGCTGTTTTAGGGCTTCAAGTCTCAAACGCAGATCCTCCTCAGGGAAGCGTTCCCAGGCGTCTTCAAGGTAGGGCATGGCATCATCACCACATTGAAGAATCTTTTCGGATATCTCCTGGAAAATTTCCGGATCAGGTTCATCAATCATGCTCACCAAAGCCTGTATGTTACGTTCGCTGGTCTCTTTCATAAAAAAAAGCAATATTAAGCACTTACCATCTCGAGGGCATAACGTATCATTGTATCAACAGATTTTTTCACATCCTTGCTGTATTCTTTCCTGATCCTGTTGGCGATCACATTACAAATGGTAAGAGTATGATGGTTCAACAATTTACCTAAGCCATAGAGTGCTGATGTCTCCATTTCGAGATTGGTAATTCTATATTTACCGAACTCAAAGCTCTCGATGAGGTTGTTCATACCGGGAAAAGCAAGTGGCAGCCTCAGCTCACGACCCTGGGGGCCATAAAAGCCGTTGGCTGTGCATGTAATGCCCTTAATGAGGTCGGGGGCCATCTTCTCCAAAAGAACAGGTGACGCTTTAAAAATATAGGGATCAGGCAACTTTTTACTCCAGTTAAGATGTTTGGCAAAAGCATCTGCCATATCTGCCTCTGCGAGTGACTGATCAAAGTCATAAAAATGCATAAGCCCATCGAAGCCAAGCCCATAGGCAGAGGCAACGAGAGAATCAACCGGAATCTCAGGCTGCAATGCGCCAGTGGTACCCAACCGTATGATGTTCAGAGTTGTATGTTTTTCTTTAAGAACCCGTTTTTCCAGGTCAATGTTAACGGCAGCATCCAGTTCATTCACAACGATATCGATGTTGTCAGTGCCAATTCCCGTTGAAACAACCGATAATCTTTTCTTACCATAATAGCCGGTATGTGTTAAGAATTCACGGCTCTGTTCCTTGTGTTCAATCTTGTCAAAATACTTTGAAATCATGGGAACCCTGCCCTGGTCACCAACAACAAAAATCGTATCGGCAATCTGCTCTGGCCGTAGTTTGAGGTGATAAATGCTTCCGTCAGCATTGAGAATTAATTCTGTCTCTTTGAATGTCTTCATTTCTAATGGTATTATTTGCCCGCACTGCCAATGGTGATTGCACACAAAGCAAAAAAAATCTGCGTCAGCTAAGCACACGCGGCTTCATATTTGACAAACCACAAAAATATTAATAATTAAAAGAAATACCTAATTTCGTTTGCAAGCATTATATGCTTATTTTTGGCAAAAAAACAAATGAGAGCGTGCATAATTTCCATCGGTGAAGAGTTGCTGATCGGACAGACAGTCAACACCAATGCGGCCTGGATTGCATCGAGTCTGAATGAACTGGGCATAGAAACCATTGAAATCATTGTCATTACGGATAAGCACGGCGAGATATTGCGTGCTTTACGGGAATGTGGAGAAAGGGCCGACATCATTCTGATCACAGGCGGGCTTGGCCCCACACGGGATGATGTGACCAAGCATGCACTATGTGATTTCTTTGACAGTCAATTGGTCATTGACCAGCAGATTCTTGAAGATGTGCTTCAATATTTCAAAAAGCTTGGCCGCCATGTAACAGATTTGAATCGTGAACAGGCCCTGGTGCCCGACAAGGCTGAAGCACTGCGAAACCCATATGGCACTGCGCCCGGCCTATGGTTCAAAGAAGGAGAGAAAATATTTGTGGCTATGCCCGGCGTGCCTTATGAAATGAAGGAGATGGTCAAGAACCAGGTATTTCCAAGGCTGCGCAAACTGCCGCGCCAGCAATATATCGTGCACAAAAGCGTACTGACGCAGGGCATTGGAGAGTCGGCACTGGCAGATAAAATTTCCGGCTGGGAGGATGACCTGCCCAAGGCAATTCAGCTGGCCTATCTGCCATCAATGGGTATTGTTAAGTTACGGCTTACGGCTAAAGGCCAGAATAAAGAACAACTGGAGGAAGACATTGCCAATCAAATCTCGAAGCTTAAGACGCTCATACCTGAATACATCTGGGGTTATGATGATGACACGCTGGAGAAGGCTGTTGGGGTTCTTTTAAAAAGCCAGAACGCCACCCTCGCCACGGCAGAAAGCTGCACTGGTGGGCATATTGCACACATAATCACCAGCATCCCTGGCAGCTCAGCATATTTCAAAGGAAGCATAATTGCTTATTCCAATGATGTTAAAATGCAACTGTTAAATGTAACTGCAAATGTGCTGGAGGATCATGGAGCAGTTAGCGAGCAGGTGGCAATAGCCATGGCACAGGGCGTTAAAAACCTCATTGGCTCCGATTATGCCATTGGCATCACCGGCATTGCCGGACCCGATGGAGGTAGTGCAGAAAAGCCGGTTGGTACCACATGGATCGCAATTGCCGGAAAAAACAAAATGGTATCCAGAAAATATAACTTTGCTGACAACAGGGAAAGAAATATCATACGTGCAAGCAGATCAGCCCTGGCCTTGCTCAAAACAACCGTAATGACAAGGCTTGACCTGTCACCCAGGGCTTGACCTGACACCAGGGCTTGACCTGTAAACCCAAAACATAAAATTCTAAAAACATCTCCAAAAGCTCAAAACCATGGTACATCCACGCAGCAAGATCACCACGCTTACTGAATTTGTCATTCAGCGCCAGTATGAATATCCGCACGCCAAAGGTGCATTGACCCGGCTTCTCAACGACATTGCCACGGCCGCCAAAATTGTCAACAGGGAGATCAACGCCGCCGGACTTGTTGACATATTGGGAACGGTTGGCAAAGAAAATGTACAGGGAGAGACACAGAAAAAACTGGATGTCTTTGCCAATGAAATGTTCATTACAGCGCTCAAGGGGGGTGGCGAATGTTGTGCCATCGCTTCAGAGGAGAACGAAAAAGTGATCACATTCTCCAATGACTTTTCGCACCTGGGTAAATATGTCGTTGCAATGGACCCGCTTGATGGAAGCTCCAACATCGAATCAAATGTTTCGATTGGAACCATCTTTTCCATTTACAGACGCATTTCGGAAATTGGAAGCGGCACCCAGGAGGATTTGCTGCAGCCAGGCCTGAACCTGGTCGCCTCAGGATATGTTATATATGGGTCATCTACGATGCTCGTTTACACAACAGGAAAAGGCGTCAACGGTTTTACGCTAGACCCGTCGGTTGGGATTTTTTGCCTCTCACACCCTGACATGAAGTATCCTGATACGGCAAACATATATTCAATCAATGAAGGCAATTATATTTATTTCCCGGAAGGGGTAAAACAATACATCAAATACTGCCAGGAGAGTGATCCGGAATCTTTCCGGCCTTACACCTCACGCTACATTGGCTCACTCGTGGCTGATTTTCACAGGAATCTCATAAAAGGTGGAATATTTCTATACCCTGGTACGACAAAAAACCCGAATGGTAAGCTCAGACTTTTGTACGAGTGCAGTCCAATGGCATTCATTGCCGAGCAGGCAGGGGGAAAGGCCAGCACAGGTACGCAACGCGTGATGGCCATTCAGCCAGAAACACTTCACCAAAGGGTTCCGTTTTACACAGGACCAAAATGGATGGTGGAAAAAATTGAAGCATTGATTAAGGGAAGTACAGAATAAAAAACTGATCATAACAGTGAACACTGAATCATTCATCCGGCTGTTTGCAAAAGGGAAGCATTTTGATGCACTCGCAGATTTCCTGCAACACGAGGATGCCGGGGCTATCTCCGTTGAAGGCCTGGCCGGTTCAGCACCTGCAGTTCTGGCTGCTGCCTGTATCAAAAAAATCAACAAGGCCTTCCTTTTTGTCCTTTCCGATAAGGAAACTGCCGCATACTTCTTCAATGACCTGGAGAACCTTTTGGGCGAGAAGGACAAAAGCTACGAAAACAGAAACAGCTTCTTTTTCCCCTCTTCCTACAAAAAGCCATTTAAGTCACTGGAAGAAGACAATGCAGGAATCTTGCTGCGCTCAGAGGTGATCAACCGCTTGGCAAGCGGCGACAGCATCATCTATGTGGTAACATACCCTGAAGCGCTCAGCGAAAAGGTACTTGCCCGCAAAACCCTCACAAGCAATGTTTTGCAAATCAACAAAGAGGATAAGCTGTCGGTCGACTTTATCATGGAGGTCTTGATAGACTACGGGTTCGAACACGCTGACTTCGTGGTTGAACCAGGTCAGTTTTCTTTAAGAGGCGGGATCATCGACGTGTTTTCCTTTTCCAATGATCTGCCCTTTCGCATTGAGATAATGGACGATACCGTGGAGAGTCTGCGAAGCTTTGACACGGAAACCCAATTATCAGCCCAGGTATTCGAAAAGGTCAGTATTCTTCCGGATATTCACGCATTGTCACTCGAAACAGAAAGCACTGAGTTTCTGCCGGACTCAATGCCTGCATCAAGCCTGGTGTGGCTTGAAGATACCGCTTTTTGCCTTGAAGTTATTCAAAACGCAATCAGCCACGAAGAATCACTCTTCAAGCAATATGCTGATCAGCAGGAGGTTTCAGAAGCACTGCTGAGGCGCCGCGTGGTTGAATTCCGCAGGCCTCACCTCTCCAAAGATTCGGGTTCAGGTGTCCGTTTCAATTTTTCTCCACAGCCCGAATTCAACAAGCAGTTTGAATTGCTCATTCGCAGTCTGAAAAGAAACATCATAGAAGGCAAACAGAATTTCATCCTTTATGACAACCAAAAGCAGGTCGAAAGGGTGAAAAGCATTTTCCAGAGTCTAACCGATGCAGAGGACCGGGACGAAACACTCTTTCATAATCCACTATTATTCAGTTTGCACGAAGGCTTTGTTGACCACGACCAGCGCATCGCCTGCTATACTGACCACCAGATATTTGACCGCTACCACCGCTTCCGCATCCGCGATAAGTTTCCCGGCAAACAGGCTATGAGCATCAAGTCCCTGCACAGTTTGAAGCCAGGCGACTACGTAACACACATTGATTATGGCATCGGCATTTTTAGCGGGTTGGAAAAAATTGAGGTCAACGGGCGCTTACAGGAGGCCATTCGTCTGATATACAAAAACAACGACATTCTTTATGTGAGCATCCACAGCATGCACCGCATCGCTAAGCATACGGGCAAGGAAGGTACCGAACCGAGCTTGCACCGGCTGGGTTCCAATGCCTGGAACAGGCTCAAAAACAAAACGAAGAAAAAGGTTAAAGACATTGCAACTGACCTCATTCGCCTCTACGCCAAGCGAAAAGCACAACAGGGGTTTGCTTTTTCACCCGACAGCTACCTGCAGCATGAACTTGAGGCCAGCTTTATCTATGAAGACACACCAGACCAGGAAAAGGCCACACTCGATGTAAAAAAAGACATGGAGTCAGCAAGCCCGATGGACAGGCTAATATGCGGTGACGTAGGTTTTGGTAAGACAGAAGTGGCCATTCGGGCAGCCTTTAAAGCCGTAACTGACTCAAAGCAGGTTGCCGTTCTCGTGCCTACAACCATCCTCGCTTTGCAACATTATTACACATTTACAGACAGGTTAAAAGATTTTCCGTGTAAGATCGATTATGTTAGCCGCTTCAGGAGTGCCACCGAAAAGAAAAAAGTATTGACCGACGCACAAGAAGGCCGTATAGATATCCTGATCGGCACCCACCGGCTGCTCAGCAAAGATGTAAGCTTTAAAGACCTTGGACTGCTAATCATTGATGAAGAGCAAAAGTTTGGCGTATCATCCAAAGAAAAACTCAAGCAGCTGCGGGTAAACGTCGATACCCTCACGATGACGGCCACGCCCATACCACGTACCTTGCAGTTCTCGTTGATGGGTGCGCGCGATCTGTCTTACATCAATACCCCGCCTCCAAACAGATACCCCATCATAACGGAAGTACACGTTTTCAATGAGGCACTCATCAGGGAGGCCATTATGTACGAAGTCAACCGGGGTGGGCAGGTATTTTTCGTACACAACCGTGTGCATAACCTTCCGGAGGTGGCTTCCATCATAGAGCGCAGCTGTCCGGGGCTGCGCATAGCAATTGGCCACGGACAACTCGAAGGCAGCCGGCTGGAGAAAATCATGGTGGACTTCATTAATGGCGACTACGACGTGCTTGTTTCAACAACCATTATTGAATCAGGGCTGGATATCCCCAATGCCAATACCATCATCATCAACAATGCACACCATTTTGGCTTGAGCGATCTGCACCAGATGCGCGGACGGGTTGGCCGCACAAACAAGAAGGCATTTTGCTATCTTTTGTCACCCCCGATGCTTACACTTACCGGTGAAGCCCGAAAAAGGCTCAAGGCCATTGAAGAATTTTCAGAACTGGGCAGTGGGTTTAACATTGCAATGCGAGACCTGGACATTCGCGGGGCAGGAAACCTGTTAGGTGCAGAGCAAAGCGGTTTTATAACCGAACTGGGGTTTGAAACATATCAGAAAATACTCGATGAAGCCTTGGCTGAGCTCAAAGAGAAGGAGTACAAAGAGCTGTTTGCTGAAAACAAATCAGCTGAAGAGATGCCCGACCCGGTTTCAGAATGCCAGGTGGAGACTGACCTGGAGCTGATGATACCCAGCGATTATGTGACGAACATTGAAGAGCGCCTTCAGCTTTATAAAGAGCTGGACAGCATTCCTGATGAGAAGAAGTTGCAAGGTTTCCGTGATAAGCTGGCTGATCGTTTCGGTCCATTGCCAGAAGCTGTGTTTGGGTTGCTGAATGTGATAAGGATCAGGTGGAAAGCCAAAAAAGCGGGGATTACGAAAATCATTTTAAAGAAGGGCAAGATCATCGCCTATTTGCCTGACAGCGAACGCTCCGATTATTACCAGGGCGATGCCTTTGGAAGAATACTCCAGTATGCACAGGTGAATGCCGGATTATGCAAAATCAAAGAAGCAAACAGCCACCTGACCCTCGTAATAAACAGAGTGGAAACCATTGACAGGGCATTGCAGGTAATCACAGATCTTTCAACGCCTCGCTGATGTCATTTTTGATGTTATTGGCAATGTTTTCCGACTTGACTTCGTTGTCACTTTCTGCGTAAAGCCGGATGATGGGTTCGGTGTTCGAGGCACGCAGGTGCACCCATTCCTTGTCAAACCATATCTTCAGGCCGTCGGCATTATCAATTACTTGTTTGTGGTATTTTTCCTTCAGCTTCTCAAAAACACGACCCATATCGGTATCGGGCGAGAGCTCTATTTTGTTCTTTGAGATATGGTATTCGGGGTAATTTTTCTTCAGTTTGCTGCATGTCAGTCCGCTTTTTGCCATTTGCGTCAAAAAGAGTGCGATGCCGACGAGAGCGTCGCGGCCATAGTGCAGCGCAGGATAGATCACACCACCATTACCCTCACCTCCGATCACTGCATTGTGCTTTTTCATCGCGGCGACAACATTCACTTCGCCAACAGGAGAATAAAAATGACTGCCATTGTGTTTGGCAGTAACATCAGAGAGGGCCTGGGTAGAAGAAAGGTTGCTGACCGTATTGCCAGGGGTATGTGAGAGTACATAGTCAGCCACTGACACCAGGGTATATTCTTCTCCAAAAAAGCCACCATCTTCCTGAACGATGGCCAGCCGATCGACGTCAGGATCAACAGCAAAACCAACATGTGCACCGGTTCTCACAACTTCATCAGCCAATGATTGCAGATGTTCTGGCAGTGGCTCAGGGTTATGCTGGAAAAGACCGGTTGGTTCACAGTTTATCTCAAAAACATTTTTAACGCCCAGGGCTCCCAAAAGCACAGGAATTGAAATACCACCTGAAGAATTAACCCCATCAACGACTACCGTAAAGCTGGCTGCCCTGATTGCGTCCGAATCTACCAAAGGCAGTTCAAGGATTTTTTCAATGTGCATCTCGAGCAAGGAATCATCTTCAAAATACTTACCGAATTTCGAGGTATGCACAAATTCAAAAGAGCTAAAATCCATCCATTGCTGCATTTCTTCTCCCTGCAAAGATGTCATAAACTCTCCGTTTTCGTTCAGCAGCTTCAATGCGTTCCAGTTCATTGGATTGTGTGATGCCGTGATGATAATACCACCGTGGGCCTTGTGATACATCACAGCCATTTCAATGGTAGGGGTAGTGGAAACCCCGGCATCGATCACATCAATGCCCATAGCCTGGAGCGTTGATGCAACTATGCGGTTTACCATGGAACCTGAAACGCGTGCATCGCGCCCTGTGACAACACGGACATGATCTTCGCCATTTCGGTCTTTTAACCACATCCCGTAAGCACCCGTAAAACGAACAATGTCAACCGGAGTCAACCCCTCTCCGGGATGGCCGCCCATCGTGCCACGTATTCCTGATATCGATTGGATTAATGTCATGCTTTGATTAACGGTTTTCGATATAAAAACAGTGATTAAACTGAGGCAAATATACGTATTTAAAAGACATTCTCCCTTGTTTTAATAAACAAAAATCAACTATTTTAATAAATAAAAAGACCTTATATCGAATGTGGTGACCACCAGTCACATTTTGTAAAATCATTAGAAGTAAACACCCTTATACTTTTAAAATGCCTAAATTTGCACCGATATAATACAGAAAGACAAATACTGTGAAACCCTGCACCAGGCTTATCATTTTCTTAGTTTCCCTTCTGGCATTATCATTTCATTCGTGTATGTCAGTCCGAAACTTACCTGAAGGGCAATACCTGCTTACCCGAAATCGCATCATCACCAAAGATGACGGAATTGATGCGCAGGAGCTGCGAGCTTATATCAGGCAAGAACCCAATCGCAGGCTTTTTGGATTTTACCGTTTCCACCTGAATGTTTACCAATATGCTGATCGTCGCGAAGAAAACCGCATCAGGAACTGGATGAAAACCACCATTGGCGAACCACCGGTCATTTTCAACCCGGTGCTTGCAGATCAGACCCGCCGTCAATTTGAATTATACCTCCATAACAAAGGTTTTTTTAATGCCAGCATTGATTATGATGTAAACTTCAGTCGGAAAAGAGCTGCCGTTACCTATACCGTCAAGGCAGGTGAAGCTTACAGAATCCGCAATATAGATTATTCCATTCCAGACCGGCACCTCGCTGGTTTTGTTTAT
>SKOK01000265.1 GCA_007120085.1 Bacteroidales bacterium
AAAACAGGGGAGAGGTTGTAGCCAAGCATCCAACACAAATTTATGAGGGCCTCGTGTATCTGCTTTTGTTCATTAGCCTGGTTTTTATGTATGTCAAGCGTCATAAGCAACTGGCTCCTGGGTTTTTGGCCGGTTTTTTTGCCGTGGTGATGTTTACCGCACGCTTTTTGATCGAATTTATTAAAGAACCCCAGTCAGGCTTTGAGGAGAATATGCTCCTGAACATGGGACAGATTTTAAGTATTCCGCTGATCATCGTGGGCGTGGTGGTGCTGATATACACCCGCAAAAAGAAACCTGCCGTCTCAGGCAAGAAGTAAAAAAATGGCCGGACGTTTATGGAGATCCGGTACCTTCGTCTTTCTCCATTCGCTGATGCTTTTGCTTGCAATATATTCCCCGGGTGCTGTCAGCTCTGCGGCGAAGCAAAGCCTGGTAGCGGGATTACAGTGTTTTAACAGGTCCTCGGTGAGCTGGTTATTTCGGAATGGCGTTTCCATGAAAATCTGCGTTGCTCCTGTGCGATGAGAATTGCTTTCCAGCTCCTTTATTTTCTGTATTCTCATTTTTTTATCTATGGGAAGGTAACCGTGAAAGCCAAACATTTGTCCATTCATCCCTGAGGCCATCAGTGCCAGGAGAATGGAGTTTGCTCCAACCAGGGGCTTAACGGTGATGCCTCGCCTGTGTGCTTCTGACACAATCAGCTGACCCGGATCAGCCACCCCCGGGCAACCCGCCTCAGACAGCAGTCCAACCGGTTTTCCTTCCATCGCCGCATTAAGGAACAAAGCACTTTCGCTTTCAGAAGTATGCTTGTTTAAAAGATGAAAAATCGCATCATCAAAAGAGGGCTTATAACCTGCCTTTTTGAGGAATCGTCGTGCTGAGCGGACATTCTCCACAATGAAAACATCAATCATATTGATGATCTCTGTGTGACCAGCTGGCCATACCGAGTTCATATCCGATTCCCCCAGCGATGCCGGGATGAGATAGAGGCTTCCTTTATGAGGATCACTGGCCATAATGAAGGATTTTATGCAGGTCCACATTGCCACCTGACAGAATAACACCCGTACGTTTGCCCGCAAAAAGCGAAGGATGCTCCATGATGGCAGCCAAAGGCACGGCAGCACTGGGCTCTACCATGAGTTTCATCCGCTCCCAAATCATAAACATCGCCTTGATGATGCCTTCTTCCGTAACACATAAGATGTCGGCCGCTCCTTCGATGATTATCGGGAAGGTACGGCTTCCGAGTGATGTACGCAAACCGTCTGCTATGGTAAGCGCAGTGTCAACGGGAATCAGCTTTTTGTGCCGGAACGACTTCCAGGCGTCATTGGCCTTTTCGGGTTCAGCGCCGTAAACTTTTGTATTTGGTGAGAAATACCGTGCACTGAGAATGCAACCGCTAAGCAGTCCACCGCCACCCACCGGGGCAATCAGACAGTCAAGCTCTTCGACATCTTCAAACAGCTCTGCAGCTGCAGTGGCCTGGCCTGCAATGATGCGATAGTCATTGTAAGGGTGAATCTCAAGGGCACCTGTTTCTTCAATCACCTTCAGCAACGTGGCCTCCCGGTCGGGAAGCGTAGGCTGGCAAAACGTGATTTCGCCTCCGTATGATCTTACTGCATCAACCTTGATCTTGGGAGCATTCTGGGGCATTACAATGTAAGCCTTTATGCCGCGTGTTCCGGCAGCCAGCGACAAGGCCTGGGCATGGTTGCCTGACGAATGTGTTGCAACACCTCGAATGGCCTCCTCCCTGCTCAGAGCCATGATGGCATTCGTGGCTCCACGATACTTAAAGGCTCCGCCTTTCTGGAAGTTCTCACACTTAAAAAACATATTGCTTCCAGCAACCGAATTCAAGGAGACGCTGGTGTGCACCTGTGTCCGGTGAACATAAGGTGCAATGAGCGTCTGTGTTTTGCGGATGTCTGTTTTCTCCGGGACTTCACTAATCATGACTTTTCCAATGATATGGCCGTTTGATTGTTAGCTGGTTTTTTTCTCAATCATGTCAGCAATGAATTCGCAGCTGGAGTCAAGCATTTCGTAAACCTTTTCAAAGCCACGGTCACCACCATAATATGGATCTGGAACATCAACCGTATTGGTGGGATGCACAGTTGCCATAATCATTTCCACTTTTTTCTTATCGTTTTCATTCCGGGCTTTGTGAATGATGTCAGAGTAGTTAAATTTATCCATAGCATATATTTTATCAAAACGATCAAAATCAGCTACTTCAAACTTCCGTGCTCTCTGATGCGTAATGTCAATGCCACGTTTGGCAGCGATCTCCCTTGAACGCGGATCAGGGGGTTCGCCCACATGGTATGCGGCAGTACCTGCCGAATCAACCTCGGCAGGAAGACCACGCTTTGTGATCTTGTCATGCATGATCCCCTCTGCAAGGGGCGAGCGACATATGTTACCCAAACAAACCATTAATATTTTCATAATTATTCGTTTTGATTCTTCAAAGTAAATAAAAAACCCGGAATATATAAAGCATCCCGGGCATAAATGTGTCAAATATTTTGTTATTTGATCTTAATGATCTTATTAATGTCTTCTACATATTTCTTGAAACGCTTATCAGTATCTATGAGGTTTTTGATTGTTTTGCAGGCATGCAATACGGTGGCGTGGTCTTTGTTGCCGCACTTACTGCCTATTACAGCCAGCGAAGCTTTGGTATGTTGTTTTGAGAAATACATTGCCAGCTGTCTGGCTTGCACTGTTTCACGTTTACGACTCTTCGACTTGAGTTTTTCAATGGGGATATCAAAGTACTGACAAACAGTTTTCTGAATGTAGTCAATGGTAACTTCTTTGGGAATGTGCTTAACGAATTTGTCTATTACGTTTGCGGCCAGCTCCGGGGTGATATCCTTTTTATTCATGGAGGCCTGAGCAAGGATGGATATCAAAGCCCCTTCCATTTCGCGTATGCTGGTTGTGATCTTTGCGCTGATGAGTTCGAGCACTTCGCGGGGCATTTCAACGCCATCGTTGCGGATCTTCTTCTCAAGGATGGCCATCCTTGTTTCAAAATCGGGCTTTTGCAGATCGGCTGACAAGCCCCATTTGAAGCGGGATAGCAACCTGGGTTCAATACCACTCATCTCTACCGGCGGGGTATCACTCGTAATGATGATCTGTTTGCCATTTTGATGCAAGTGGTTGAAAAGGTGAAAGAACACATCCTGTGTTTTGGGTTTGCCAGCCAGGCAGTGAATGTCGTCAACGATCAACAGGTCAATCATCTGGTAGAAATGAACAAAGTCGTTCATGTTATCATTCCTGATTGAATCAATAAATTGATTGGTAAACTGTTCAGCAGTAACGTAAAGCACTGTCTTTTCAGGGTACAGGTTTTTGACTTCGATGCCAATGGCGTGTACCAGGTGTGTCTTGCCCAGCCCGTTGGCGCTATAAATGAGCAGCGGGTTAAAAGAAGTTTTCCCTGGATTCTGGCCGACTGCCATGCCTGCACTTCTGGCAAGGCGGTTGCAATCCCCCTGCACAAAATTGTCAAAGTTATATGATTCAATCAGCTGGGGGTGAATGTTGATCTTTTTCAGACCAGGTATGATGAAGGGGTTTGGAATGCTGCGCCCCTTGCCCTGGTCTTTGTTTTTATTTAGATCTATGGGGATGCTGATCGGGGGGTTCTTTAATGCTTTCTTATTTAGTGTAGGAGCGTGCACGGTATAAGGCTTTGAATGGTTTGCGTGGTGCGAACTATCCATAATGATGCTGTACTCCAATCTCCCTTTTAGCCCAATCTCCTTTTTGATTGTTCTTTTCAACAAATCAATATAATGTTCCTCCAGCCACTCATAAAAGAACTGGCTGGGTACTTGCAATGTTAATACACTGTCCTTTAGACGAATAGGCTTGATTGGCGCAAACCAGGTGTTAAAGCTGTTCGGACTGATGTTATCCCTGATAACAGCCAGACATTCGGTCCATACCTTTTCGCAATCTTTGTCCATTCCCAGTGCCTTGTTAAAAAGTATTTTTGAAAAAAAATGCTTGTCTTTTGATTAACAAGCTTTAAGTTTTTGTTATTTTCTTAAAAAAGTTATCAACAAATATTAGTAAAAAAAAGTGAATAAAAAAATGCTTTAGCTATTGTTTAAATTAAATTTTTGTTGTATAGGCTTCGACTAGTTTTTCACCACGGGGATCATCAAAAGAAACATTGATCATTCCAAGGTATGCACCACCAAAACCTGCCTGCGCAATACTTACTGGCTTATTTTGTTGATTACCAACTACTACCGATGGATCGAGCAGGTTATGGGTATGACCACCAATGATGATATCCGTGAACCTCGTATTGGCTGCAAGCTTCATGTCACTTGGCCTTTCTACATCTTCATACCTGAAACCAAGGTGCGAAAGGCAAATGATGAGGTCGCAATGATGTTGGGCATACAATACTTCCTCTACCGTCCTGGCAACCTCTATGGGGTCATTGTATTTCGTTTCAGCATACAGGGACCTGCTTACCAAGCCCTCCGGGTTTATGCCAAGGCCGTAAACGCCAATTTTCCTTCCTCCTTTTTCAATAATGATAAATGATTTAATATCTGAAGCCAGCAAGGTCCGGCTAAAATCATAATTGGCAGAAAGGAAAGGGAAACTCGCAAAAGGCAGTACCTTCTTGAAACCATCCAGTCCATTGTCAAACTCGTGATTGCCAAAAGCTGCTGCATCATAACCCATTTTGCTCATAAGTTTAAGCTCAGGTTCACCTCCATACATATTATAGTAGGGAGTACCCTGGAACATGTCTCCTGCATCCAGCAGCAGCAAGTTGGGGTTCTGCTTACGCTGATGAGCGATGATCGCTGCACGCCTGGCATAACCTCCCATACCCGGGTAATTGGGATCATTATCAGGAAAAGGATCAATACGGCTGTGGGTGTCGTTGGTATGCAGGATGGTTAGTAAATTATCACTGCTTCTTCTGCCAGCCAGGGCAGGCAGTCCTGCAAGGCTTGCAGCGCCTGCAAGGCCAGCTGTTCTTAAAAAATTGCGTCTTGTAAATAATGGCATAATCAATTTCTTATACGTCCGTCAAGTGAACTTTTTATTTCTTTTCCTGCTTTCTGCTGACGCTGAAGATGCAGAATAATGGCATCGCGAATCCTCATTCCTAAAATTTCAGCATTAACGGGTTCAAGAAAAAAAGTCATATTATCACCTCCACCTGCAAGATAGTCGGAGGACAATACCTTGTAATTTCTGTTTGGATCAAATGTTTGACCACCGATGCGTACATCTTTTACTGCACTGTCTTCAATGCTTAACCTTAAGCCCGCAACTGGCATCCCAACGGAGGCTTCGGCAAGATAGTCAAAGAGTTCAAGCGTTTTTTCCGGCGAGAGGGTCAATACAACCATTTCATTTTCGAAAGGCATCAACTCAAAAACATTTGCCCTGGTAACCGGGCCCTGCCTGATGCTTGCACGCAAACCGCCATAGTTAAAAAGGGCAAAGTCAATATGATGCCCGTCGTCAGGATGGTAGAGCTCCTTGCCAATTTCAAAACAAAGATCAGCAACAAAATTGTTAAGCAAACCCTCTGGCGTACCACGACTCATTGTTTTAGCCGCATAAGCCAGGACCTCATTCATCTCCTCTTCTAGCGCATCACGGTAAATGGAAATGACCGAATCAACGCCTGAATGCTTTGCCGGCGCCACTAAACTATCTACGGAAATAAGAGAACCCTCTACATAGACTGGCCTTATTGAAGCATCACAGGACCATAAAAAAAAGAGTAAAAAAATTACTCTACCGATTGCTGAGATTCGGTAATAAATCATACTTTATCAGATATGGTTTCGGAAAAATGTTGCACAATATTAAGACATATTATTCACAAAAACAAGCCAGCCGGATAGAATATTTTTAAAAAAAAATTGAACCAGTTAAAGTCAGTATCCGGATATGCTTTTTATGCAGGCTGGAATATCTTATTTACAAAAAAATGATTTCAGGAAGTATATAAGAAATCCACGCGGATATCACGGATTTTTTCAAATTTCAATACAACTTCATCAGTGATCTTTTGCCTTACAGAAAAATCAAGCCTGCAATCGAGGTCAAACTGATGGGCTGATTGCGGAAGGTCATATTCTTTAAGTGTTTGCATGACATCATTCATGGCTTGGTAAGGAAAGAAAAGCCGGTAATGGTTTCTGATGGTTTTCGTGATGATGGCAGTGTTGTTTATTGCATCCATTGCAGCACCCTTGTAGGCGTTAATAAGCCCCCTGACGCCCAGCTTTGTGCCACCAAAATACCTGACTACAACAATCAGGATGTTGCTAAGTTCGAACGACCTGATCTGACCATGAATCGGCTTGCCTGCAGTACCTGATGGTTCACCGTCATCATTGATTTTATAATGCTCTGCATTAAACCCCAGTGTCCAGGCATAGCAATGGTGCCGGGCATCATGATAGGCTTTTTTTATCTCATTCAGATGCCCGGTGATCTCGCTCTCATCTTTCACGGGATAGGCATGGGCAATGAATTTGCTGCCCTTATCTTTGTACAATCCTTCTGAATGATTAAGAATCGTTTTATAAGTATCTGAATCTTTCATAATTAAAATTGATTCGGAAAAACGATGAATATTCAGGTATTTCTTATCCTGAAAAAACTCTCCTGGCCAATATGGATGTGGTCAATGGCTTTGTATGATTTAATCTTGGGTGCAGCAATCCCACTCCCAAAAAACTGTGTTCCGGTGAAAATTCGTGCTTCATCCCATAATTGCTGATCAATGAACGACTGCAGCAAATGTCTGCCACCTTCGATCAGTAAGGACTGTATTCTGCTCTCATATAGCAATGCCATGATCGAATGCAGCAGGTTTTGATCGAAAAGCAGGCGGACAAATTGAATGTTGTTTGAGGCTTCTTGTTTTAATTCGTTGATGATGATGGTGGGATGGCTTTGGTCAAGCAGATGGTATGCTTTTGTGAGTTTCAGGGAACGGTCAAGCAAAATGCGGGCAGGGGAGCTCCCGTGCCAGTCGCGTACATTCAGCTGCGGGTTGTCTTTGAGGGCCGTATTGGTACCAACCATAATGGACATTTCCTCGCTACGCCATTTGTGCACGAGCATGCGGAGCCGTTCGCTGGTGATCCACGTCGGACGTTTTTCTGCACCAGGCAGCCTGTCGATATCAATGAAGCCATCAGCCGTTTGCGCCCATTTCAATACGATGTAGGGTCTTTTCTTTTCATGAAAAGTAAAAAAGCGTTTGTTCAGCTCCCGGCACGCTTCTTTCAAAACTCCAACATTTACACGGCAGCCCTTGGCCCGGAGCCGGGCAATGCCTTCACCTGCAACAGCATAAAAAGGGTCAACGGTGCCAATGATGACTTCCGGAATTTTACTTTTGATGATCAGATCGGTGCACGGGGGTGTTTTTCCGTGATGACAACATGGCTCCAGGTTTACGTAAAGTGTTGCCCTGGACAAGAGCCTGGGATCAGCAACAGAATTGATGGCTTCCACTTCCGCATGATGACTGCCATATTTTCGGTGATAGCCTTCTCCTATGATGCGGTCATCTACTACCAGCACGGCACCTACCATGGGATTCGGGGCAACTTGTCCCAGGCCGGTTAAAGCCAGGTCCAGGCAGCGCTGCATATATCTATTGTGGACATCCATTGGCTGATCATCGTAAAAATGTAGCCAAAATTACTATTTTTCCTCGAAAAATGGTATCGGAAAGTGAGGGCGGTTTCTTCAGGATTAGAACAGGCAAGCATTAAATAAACTGTAAGCTGACTTCTTTCAGAAACTTGGTTTCAAGCAATCCGGCAATCTTTTTTATGACTGTCCGCCGAATCTCAAGCTCAACAGGCAGGTTAGGGTCCTGGTGGGCCACATTAATGGCCGTGCCTACCACAAAGTGAATCTCATCGCTTTCCATGATCTGCTTGACGATGAGGTCGGCAGGGCCCTTTCCCAGGTCAGTGTTGGGTCCGTAATGGTCCAATATTCCTGCCGTCTTGCTTAGGGTCAGGATGCCTTCAGTAACAAGGTCAATACCTTTCATGAAAGATAAGGGCGGAAGATCAGGATCATCAAAATCAAGGTTGTCAACCACTTCTATATCCAGCTCCCTGGAAATGATGTCTGCCGTCGTACCACCACAAAGAATTTTTTTACCTTCAAAATCTCTGACAATCTCAGCCAGCTTTTCGTCTTTATCCTTTTCGAATGGTGGCCCGGATGAGATCAGGAGGCGGCGGGGCTCACGGCAGTAAACCACTGCTACGCTTGTGTCATCTTTGGCCTGGTATTCGTCATTTGCGTGTGCTTTGTTCACAATCAGGGAAGACAATCTTGCGGCGGAAATACCAGGCTGGTCTTTCACGAAAGAAATCACTGCCTTTTCTACATTTTCAGGACCCCACCCAAGCAGGTATTTTCCTTTTCCCAGGCCCGACTGCGTGATGCCATCAGACATGATCACCACCCGATCTTCTTTCTGCATTTTATATGTGCAGGCCCTGATCTCTTTTTCGGTGTTGTCATCCCCTTCAAGCGTCATCGTGTGCCACTCTACACTTAATAACTCTTCGTCCCGCACAATGATTGCATCCGGGTTGTCATAGTTTAAAATGGTCGTCTGGCCATCCTTTTCAATATCAATGACGGTGAATGTCGCATAGCTGATCTTTCGCTCGCTGCAAACCGGCAAGGTGTTCATGATGATCTCAGCGATCTTTTGCGCATCCTTGTGTTCTTTCGTGAAATTCAGCGCCATGGTTGCTGTGAGGGTAGCCAGCAAATTCGCTTTCACTCCGTGGCCCATCCCATCGGAAAGAACCACTACGGTACGGCCCTCTTCCTTCACTTTTTCAGATAAAAAAACATCACCGCAAATGCGTTCACCAATGTGATTGCGTTGCGCTGAGCCTACCTCTATGTAAAAACTATCTGACATGAACTGCTTCTATTGTTGACAGGCTTGAGCCATTGTTTTACTTATTCGTTTTTTTATAGGTCTCGATGATTGAATTCAGCATTCTTTCCGTTGTACTGGCGCCTTCTCCAAGTGAAAAAGCGATTTTCTGAACCATCTTTAGATTTTCATCAATCACTTCGCCGACCCTGTTAATGATCTCCTCCTGCCGCACTTCCGCTACATACATATCCCTGAAAACACCGCCGACAATCTTCTTTGGCTTTAGCGAATAGATGCTGACATTCAGCAACCTGTCATCGTGTGTCACATCCTTGCCAGTGATATTTTCATCGTTCTCAAGCACGTAATTAAATAAATTGTATATATTAAAAGGCAGCAAGGTTTTTAGGTCAGCACCCACCAGACCAGGGATCACTTCATTAATCATTTCTGCATCTTCACCGAGTACCTTGATAAAGCTTTGGTTAGACTCGATCACCTTAAGGTTTTCGTCAACAATGACGGCCGCTGATGGCAGGTTCTGTAGAAGTGCAGATGTGGTATCAGACCTTTGTTTTACCTTTTGGTGATCCTCTCGCAGTTGTTTTTCATTTTCAAGCAGGCTTTCCTGTTGTTTTCTGAGCTTTTCATTGTTGTTTTTCAGGGTTTTAATGTATTCCTGCTTATTTGTAAGCGAATAATTCAGGCACATTTCAGGTTTTGACAGGCCCTGGCTGATTGATTTTGCAAAATCACGGCAGCTTCTGAATCCACAGGCATTGCAGGCAGCAGTTTCTTCCAGCTTTTTGCCAAGGCTTTTAAGAATCTCCTCGACGCTGTCTTTGTCGGGCTCCGGAAGTCTTTGGTCATCTTTAGTGAACTTCCTGGCCAGGTTGAGTGCTGAAAACTTTTCAATGTCTTTTTCCCACTGCTTCTTATCAAACTTTTTTAACCTCTTTTGGACATAGTCTGTTACCAGTGAACGCCTCATGAACTGGTTGGACTTGTCGGTTGTTCCCGGACCCTTGAGGCAGCCGGCATGATAAAAGATGTTATAATGTCTTTTGAGGTTTTCCGGATGCCGGTTAAACTCTTCGATGGCATCCATCATGTTGTTTTTATCCTCCACGGTGACCACCTTGCCCTTCAGCAGGGATTCGTCGATGCCGGCCG
>SKOK01000169.1 GCA_007120085.1 Bacteroidales bacterium
AAAAGGCACGTTTAGCCTGCAACATTAAAGCAAAAAAGCGCATTTTATGTTTAAAATATTTACACTGGCCGCCGGTTTGTTTTTTGCCAGCCAACAGGTCTTTCCCATCAACGCCGTCGTGTACAACGGCACCGGCACATCAGCAGAAAACAAACTCATTGCCATGACCATTGCCGGCATCGTGAACCGCGAAGCGCCCCGGCTCTACCTGCTCAATGTGTATGAAACCTGGAGCTATAACCAGACCGACGAGCAGTGGCGCGCGATATACGAAGAGGATGGCGGTGTGGCTTTTACCGAGATCGCCGATATCAACGAGCTGGTGCAGTACTTCATTGATGACCTGAATGGTGCCATCACGTATGACCCATCGCTGACGTATGGGAACTTCCAGGGACAGAACTTCAGGTGGCAGGCTGAGCTGGCCATGTTGCTGGGAGGCCTGACTGACTGCATCCCCCTGCCCTACAACAACCAGGGCATAGACATCAACAGACCAGATAGTATTGAGGTCCCAGATTATTTCCACGGGGCGCCGGCCATAATCGTCAGTGCAAGGCTTGAAGGCAGCAACCATGCATGGAATGACCCTGACCTTTCACAAGAGGAACGCTATTTCCTGGCGCTCGACTGGGCCCTTGAGCATCTCCTGCCGCGCACAAACCCCGAGAAGTTCTACCTGAGGGAGATCACCGACTGGGCCGTTCACCAGCGGATGTTCCAGCTGAACCTGGCAGGCACCGAAACGCTCAATTTTTATTCACTTTCCGACGAAAAAGCAGAAAAAATTGAACAGGTGATGTCCTATTTGCTTGAGCACAACCCCGACAACGTCTTTCACGTTTACGGATGGATGCGACCGGAGCCACTCGTGCAATGGATCTCGGCCTGGGGCGGCAGCTTTCACGAAACCCTGCTGAGCAACCTTTCGTGGCACAACATTTTTCCGGCCGAAACAGACTTTGACTATTCGAGGGCTGCCGTTGCAGAAGCCGGATTACGCACCCTGGAAGACAAACATTATGTCATCTTCATTGCATCCGAAGGTGATGCCGGGAACTGGGTCACCGGCTTCCAGGCAGGTGCATGGCACTCGGCCACGAGGGGCGAAGTGCCCGTAGGCTGGGGGTTTAACCTCCATATGTTTGAACAGTTTCCCTTCCTGGCACAATACTATTACCGCACCGCCACGCCCATGGATGGCTTCATTTCTGTTACAAATCCGCTGGGGTACGCCTATGCCGACATGTTTCCGGAAAACATACTGCCGGATGCCATCAACCGAAGCACTGAATTGCTAAACCAATTCGATATCCCCACAGTGTATGCCTACAAGCATTATAATGGCGCCGGCGTTTCAACCTTCCGTGGTATTGAGATATCCAACAACTATGATTTCCATAAGCTGGGTCATTTTGCTGAAGCCACCGGCACCGACCTTACCTTCCTGTTTGATCCTGCGTTGCAAACACAAAAATTATACACTGATTTTGGCGGATTTCTCTATAACCACGTTGACGACAACACCTTTTATGCAAATGTTACAGACCTCGCTTCGGCTGCATACCGAATCACCGACAGGCTGAAAAACAAGCCCACGCCCAGCTTTCTGCTTGCCGGCTACCAGCGTTTCCGTCAGGATGGTTTCAGCGTTGGGCCGAACAACCCGGCCGACATCACCCTGCCGCGCCTGCAAACCTTGATGAACCTTGTGCTGGCTGATCCCGAGGTGGGTCAACATATTGAATTTGTAACGCCGGAAGCCTTTAGCGAGCTGCTAAAGCAAAGCCTGGAAAGCACCAGTATTCCGGACACACCGGCAGATGATGCGTCACGGCTGTCTGTTTTTGTTAACAGGCATGGCGAACATTATGCCAGTATCCGGCTCCCCAATGCGAAAACTCTCCAGTTGCAGGTTTTTGACCTTTCAGGCCGGCCTGTGATGCACGAAAGCTGGGCAATGCAAACACACCAGGAACAAAAACGCCTGGCTGTGGACCATTTGCCCGCCGGTCTCTATGTGATCCGTGCAAGCAGTGAAGGCGTGCTGCTGCATGCGAAGTTTGTGAAATAAGCCCGGGTTATTCAAATTCCTGCCACCTCTTTATCGAATTCCTGCTCATCTCCTGAACCTCTGTCTGTGTTTTAATGGACGCGCTTAGCATCCTATAGGTCAAACACATATCGCCTCTTTGCGCAAACCCGTTTTGTCAAGCCACAGAAATAAATATTTTTTTCAACCTTTTATTAAGGGTATTTGTTTAATGAACTGTCATCATTATTGAACAAACGAAATAATCATATTGAAAACAAATCAAATATTATGAAAATACTTAAAACAATTCGTACTATATGGTTGGCATTTTTGCTGCTACTCCTCATCTCAAGTAATGCCACGGCACAATTTGATAATGTGGTAGAATTTGATCCGGAACAGCTTGATTTCGGCATGGTGCCCGTTTCACAGTCAAGGGTTGCCACGATACATATGACCAACCTGACTGACGCAATCCTTATGTTCCTGAGTTTCGAAACCGACACAGATGATTATGTTGCTTATCCTGCAACATGGGCCTTACAACCAGGCGACAGCATGTCTATTATCATTACATTTAATGCATC
>SKOK01000150.1 GCA_007120085.1 Bacteroidales bacterium
CTATGCTAAGCCTGAGCGCTTCTTTGTTATGGAAGCCTTGAAGCTGAATCCAACATTTATGAAAACCGATACAGCCATTGAGCAACTGCAGACAGAGATGTTTGAAATTTGCAAAAATGTTGGCGAGGATGTTATTATTCTTCATAAAAAGACCAGGGAAGAGATAATACAAGGAATTCGGTACCGGATAAAAGAAAAACAACTAAGGGTGCACCCCGAATTCATCAACCTGATAACAAACGAAGCTGATGAAAGTGTATTGACAGCGCTTTACATACTTGTTGGTTTAAAACTTCAGAGTAATGCACACAAATATTGCCGGCACCAACTTTTGATGGACAAAAAATACTGGAAAATTTGGCAGCAGGGTGAAAGGCTTTCTTTTGTATTTTTGACGCTGCCAGGTGCTTCGCACGCTGGCAGGTCACCGGAGTTTTACAGTGTGTCGGCAAAGCATCACATATCTGATAGTTCACAGAACATTGCCAGATATGACCATCGTTAAGAATCAATCAATCTCCAATACACCCAAAAACTCCCTGATCACCGCCACATCAACACCGGGTGCATCGTGCATGGTGAGGTGAGCGGCATCGGGTACCACGTGCATTTTCGAGCCGGGGGTCATTTCGTGGAAGCGGCGGATGGTGTCGGGGCGGGCTTCGTCGAATTCGCCGCAGAGGTATAACACCGGCACCCGGATGTCTTTGAGGCTTTCGCTGCGATCGTGGGTACGTAACAAACCGGTGGCATTAAATTCGCTGTGTCCCCACAAGTGGTTGTAAACTTCCGGTGCCATGTGCTCCACAGTTTCCTGAAAATCATCAGACCAGGGAAGCTTCCGGGCAACAAAACGCTCGTAAAAAACCTGCAAGGCCTGCTGGTATACAGGCGAGTCAAAGGTTCCGGAAGCCTCATGTTGGCGGATTGCTTCCTGGATATCCTCCGGCAATGTACTGATCAGGAAGTCAGTATCCTTAATCCACGCAGGGGTGGAAATAAGCGGACTGCTAAAGATCAATGCTTTGACTCCTTCTGGTTGTTCCAGGTAGTATTCGAGGGCAAGCAGGCTGCCCCAAGACTGCCCGTACAAGTAGAACTGTTTAAGGCCAAGCTTCTGGCGTAAGGCTTCAAGGGCATTCACAAAATAAGGAATGTCAACCTTGTTGATGTCTTTCACCCTGTCTGAACGGCCGCCTCCCGGCTGGTCAAAAAAGATCACTGGCCGGTCGATTGCCAGTTCGGTGAGCGATTCCAGGTAGTGAGATGAAAGGCCCGGCCCGCCGTGCAGCAGCAGGAGGGGCGTATTATCGCCCCGGCCTGCAATCCGGTACCATACCTGCATGTCGGCAATGTCCATGTAGCCCTCAACGGGAAACAACATATTCCTGCCTTCGCCGCTAAGGACGTTCTTGCCAAAGGCATCGGCTTTCAGCAGGGCATCATACACCTTTTCTGGCGTAATGTCAGAGCCTTCGTGGTGGATGGGTGAATCTTCCTCGGCCGACTTTTGTGCCACCTGCATCAGACCGGATTTGTTTTCGGCTGATATGCCAAGCTCTGCAAGGGTTACCGGCAAGCTTACTGCCTTGCAAAAGCCATACACTTCATTGAGCTCGTTCACAGGAGCGTCCATCATGTGCAGACCTGCCAACAATCCAAAGGCCACTTTTTCGCCGTGGTAAAAATCGTGGGTTTCGGGTAAAGCAGTCAGACCGTTGTGTATGGCATGTGCTGCAGCCAATCCACCGCTCTCAAAGCCGATCCCGCTGAGCAGGATGTTTGCTTCAACAATGTTGTCCAGTGCCTGGCTGACTATGCCGGCTTCGTTGTCAAGTTTGGCCTGAAGTCCGTATTCCAGCAGAAGGTCGTAGCACAGTCTGGCCAGGTGGAGACCGGCATTGGTACTTAAACCGCCGCATTCGTTAACTGATGTTGTTTTCGCACACGACCGCGCTTCGAACCAGGTAGCCAGGGCATCACCCATGCCAGCCACCAGGAACCTGGGCGGTGCCTTTGCCATGATGCCGGTGTCAACCAGGACAACCGCAGGGTTTGATCGCTGATAATGCACTTGCTCAAAAACACCACCAGGCGTATAGGTTACGGCACATCCGCTGCAGGGCGCGTCGGTTGAGGCAATGGTAGGAACGATGATGACCGGGATGCCCGCCCTGTCGGCTGCAATCTTGGCCGCATCAATCACTTTGCCGCCGCCCATACCGACCATCACATCGGCCTTCTGCCGTTGGATCTGCCCTGCGATGCGTTCCAGCTCTTCTTCGCTGCACTCGCCACCAAATTGTTCTATGTGCACCTGATAAGATAAGGGTTGTTGCAGGTACTTTTCGGGGAGATGTTTTCCTGCCGAGGGAGAGGTGAGGATGATGGCTTTGCTGCCAAATTGGCTGATCAGTTCTTCGAGCTGGCGGATGGCGCCGCTGCCTTGTATGTATTTTCCGGGGAAGGATGCGATACGGTTCATGGTTGCGGGTTCAGGGTTCATTGTTACGGGTCTATGGTTACGGGTTCGGAGTTCGGAGTTTACGGTTCACGATTACTGTTTACTGTTGCTGATTTCTGATTTCTAATATATAGTTTCTGTCCTCTTTCATCTAAC
>SKOK01000257.1 GCA_007120085.1 Bacteroidales bacterium
GTCTTGATTCAGCTTTTTATATTGTTCGCTTCTGTGTAAAACGTGTTTTTTTTGAAAACAAATATATGAAACCATTTTTTTTTGGCATCATCATTTTGGTCATTGCTGCATTATACAAAATAATCAAGCCCATTTACCGTTTTCATAAAACCGAACTTCTTGCTAATTTTGTTGTTTTGTTTATTGATATTATTGTTTTTCAGGCATACCCTTGATTGATTCTATGGATACCAGGCATATTTTCCGTTTTTTTGCTGCTGTTTGCTTTTTGTTCTTGTTGCTGCCACCGAGGCTTTCAGGCGCCGAGTCGGAATTTCACCTTGCCTGGCAGCCCCCTCAGTTTTTCCCGGTCAACGAAGATGAGTATATCGAGGTGTTTTCTTTTGAAGGTGCCGTATATGGTGATGCCTATCCGGATCTCCCCATGTTCAGCATCCAGAAACCTTTGGAAGTGCCTCATTTCAATCATGTCTTTGAGCTGAAAAACAAAGTGTTTATACCCATTAGCGATCGTGAAGACGAGCTACTCAGAATGGCCGGTTTTTATGCTGACGGTATCAAGCCAACCACTGGCGTGTTGCGTGCGCAAAAACAAAACCATGCCGTATTTAGCTTCTATCCTTTTGTATATGATGCAGATGCAGATGAATACCTGAAGCTGCAATCTTTCACATTGCAAAGTTCATTGCATTATGATGATAAACTGGTGGATATTCCAGCTCACGAATATGCCGAAAACTCTGTGCTGGCTGAGGGTCGCTGGTATAAGCTCTGCGTTGAAGAGACGGGAGTTTATCGCCTTAACCATGAAGACCTGGAAGCCTTGGGTATTGAGCCCGGGTCGGTGCCAAAAGCCAATTTCCGCTTGTTTGGAAATGGTGCGGGGATGCTTCCCGAATTAAACAGCGAGCCTGTTTATGATGACCTTGTGGAAAATGCCATCTATGTTTCCGGTTCATCGTCAGGGAATTTTGGGCAAGGCGACTATATTCTTTTTTATGGGGAATCTCCTGACAGGTGGTACTTTGATGCAGAACATGGCCTTTACAGGTATGAGCGCCACCTTTATGCGAACAGGAATTGTTATTACCTCACTACCAACCAGGGTGCAGGGAAGCGGATGCAGCCTCAGTTAAACGTTACGGATACACCCACTTTCCAGGTCAATTCTTTTCGCGATTTTGTGGTGCACCAGCGCGATCTCAGCAGTCTTATCGGTAGCGGCCGGGTGTGGTTTGGTGAAGTTTTTGACGCCACCCTGAACAGGCAGTTTACTTTCGACTTTCCCAACCTTGAAACCAATTCGCAAGCCACGGTAGAAGCTTTTCTTGCAGCCAGGTCAGCGGTGCAGAGCTCTTTTACCGTAAGTGCGGGAAACAGCCAGAAGCAAATGCCGATAGCTGCCATAAACCCCACAGCTTACAATAGTTATTACGTGCGCACAGTTACGGATTTTTTGGAATTCATTCCATCAGCTCAGAACAGTGTTGCCGTCAACCTGGCTTATAACCGGCCAGTGTCAGGTGCACGCGGCTGGCTTAACTACCTGGTGGTTAATGTATCCCGCCAGATGCGTTTTGGTGGTGGCCAGATGCCTGTTCGTAATGTAAATAATATAGGTGAAGGGGAGGTGCATGAATTCCTTCTGTCAGATGCCGGGTCGCAGGTCACTGTGTGGGATGTGAGCGACCGCTTTAATGTGGCCATCCAGGCAACCACCCCTGACGGAAATCGTCTGCGATTTCGTCTGCCTGGCGATATGCGGCGGGAAATGATCGCCTTCGACGGGTCATCTTTTTTTGCTCCTGAACTCATTGGGCGCATCGCCAACCAAAATCTGCACGGAATGACAGCCAAAGATCTCGTAATTGTCAGTCCTGAAGAATTTATTGAAGAAGCTGTACGGCTGGCCGACTTTCGCCGCGAACACAATGGTCTTAGTGTTGCCGTTGTTACCACAGACCAGGTTTACAACGAGTTTAGTTCCGGGAAACCCGACGTGTCAGCCATTCGCAACTTTATGAGAATGTTTTACGACCGCGCCGGCGCACCTTCAGAAATGCCCCGCTACCTGCTGCTGTTTGGAAATGGGACCATCGACAACAAGGATATGCTTGGGTATGGCGGTAATCTCATACCAACTTTCCAAAGCATAAACTCCTATTCCCCGGAACTATCATACATGACGGATGATTTTTTCGGGTTGCTCGATTTTGATGAAGGGGAAGACGCTGAAGGGGTTCTGGATATTGGAATAGGTCGCTTGCCGGTAAGAACACTTGAAGAGGCTTCAGTTTTGGTTGATAAGATCATTCGTTATGAGAGAAGGGTGCCGGGGATGGCACCGGGAGCCAACAACATTGAATACACCGGTGTGATCTCAAATTATGCTGATTGGCGCAACATAGTTGTATTTGTGGCTGATGACGGTGACAACAACACACACTTCGATCATGCGGAAATTTTAACCGGCAGCATCAAGCAAAACTACCCGCAATATAATCTTGAGAAGATATACCTGGATGCTTACCAGCAGGTTACGATGGCCGGGGGTGCCCGCCAGCCGGATGTGAACCGTGCCATCAATGAACGAGTTAACCAGGGTGCCCTGA
>SKOK01000164.1 GCA_007120085.1 Bacteroidales bacterium
CAAATTCCAGCATGCTTTTAATTGCCATTATTAAATCAATGTCATTGACTTGCTGAAATTCTGCTATGACAATATCTTTTTGAGCTTGAATATTCATTTATTCAATTTTTTAATTCTAACACAAATATACAATAAAAGAAACAAAAATGCAACAACCAGATAACTGCCATCCAACTGTAAATGAAGATGAAATTATTTCCTGCATTCCCACAAGGCGGCAACTCCGCCGAGCAGGTGCTGGTAATTGACTTCTGAAAAGCCGGCGGTAAGCAGTATTTGTTTTAGTTCCGGGGCTTGATAATAGTTGATAGCAGAGTGCGCCAGGTAATGATAAGCACCGCGGTGCCCGGACAGCAGGCCACCTATGGGTTTAGTGATTAGACGCATGTACGCGCGAAAGACAAACCGCATCACCGCATTGGTGGGTTGGCTTGTTTCGACTGCCACAAAGCGGCCGCCAGGGCTCAACACGCGCAATATCTCAGCCAGGAAACGATCCCTGTCAGGGTTCTTAAAGGTGAGGTTACGAAAAGCAAAAGCGATACCAATTGCATCGAGTGAACCATCTTCGAAAGGCATCTCTGCTGCGTCGCCCTGGATAAATTGCACATCCTTGATTCGTTTTTTTGAAGCTTTTTCCTTAGCGATATCCAACATTGGTGCGCTGTAATCCAAAGCCAGGACCTCTGTTTGCCGTCCGCTTCTTTTGCGAATGTGCAGGGCAAGATCGCCGGTGCCGGTGCACAGGTCGAGCACTTTTGATGGATTGCCTTTCACAATTAATCGGGCAGCACGCCGGCGCCAGTACTCATCCATGCGCAAGGTGAGCAAGCGATTCAGGAAATCATAGGATGGCGGAACAGCCAAAAACATCTTTTGCAATGGCCTGGCTTCCGAATTAGCAGCTTTGCTCATTCAGTATGGGTTTAAGAAGGGGTTATGGCTAAATGTGTCAAAGATTCATTTCTTGCAGCCGCAATTATGCATGTTTTTTTTCAAATTGTTCAATCTTAACTCTATTTCCCTCAGAATAATGGGCTACCCAACCTGATCAGTCAAAGACAGGCCTTGGTGTCTCAGGTGTCGATGGAGGCAATACGGGAAGCTCAAGGGCATAAGCCGGTATCTCACCAGTGAGTGCAGCAAGGAAAGTCACGATATCATTGTTTTGCTCCGGGGTAAGTTCGCGCTGCAGCATATCCTTGGCAACCACATTGACAGTTTCGCTCAGGCTCCATTCGCTGCCATCGTGGAAATAAGGATATGTTTTGGTGATGTTTAGAAGCGAAGGCACTTTGAACACATTTTTATCCAGCTGGTTCCCTGTAACCTCAAAGCGTCCGTCATCAGCTTCGCCCGATGCCAGCTCAGCAGGTGTTTTGAACATGGAGAATGTACGCCCACCAAGTGCCTGTCCGCCATGGCAAGAATGGCAACCTGTATCCATAAATGTAGCCAGTCCTTTTTTCTCTGCATCAGTAAGCGCGTTTGCATCGCCGCGCAGAAAATCATCAAAACGTGAATGAGTAATAAGGGTGCGTTCAAAAGCTCCAATGGCAATGCCAACGTTACGATAGATGACCGGATTGTCGTGTTCAGGAAAAGCACGCTCAAACATATCAACATATTCGGGCATTGACCTGAGCACTGCCACAACGTGACGGCGCGTAGAGGCCATTTCCAGCTCATCAAGGATGGGCATCAGGGCCTGTGATTCGACATCAGGCTCTCGACCATCCCAGAATTGTGTTGTGTGAAATGCCGCATTCAGAACAGTTGGCGCATTTCGCCGGCCTTCACGCCACATATGACCGATCGAAACCGGCAACTGGTCCACACCAAAAGTGGCCATGTTGTGACAAGTGTTGCAACTGATCAACCCGCTTTTCGATAAACGCGGCTCGTAAAACAGCATCTTGCCAAGCTCAATAAGCTCATCCGATCGGTTCATGCCCTCTAAGAAAGCATCTTCAGGCATGGGTTGTGTGAACGTCAAAGCGCGATTCTGTAATTCAGTAAGCTCTGCTTCACCTTCCGGTACTGAACAATGTGTAAATAATAACACTGAAAAAATAAGGGCAAAGAATGAAACTGCCAGCCATCTGCAGATTTTAAAACGATTGAAATACCTTTTCATGATGATTATATTAGAAATTATATGCAAACATAATCATAAATACATAATTTTACACTACTGTCCGATATAATTCTATTGCGTCCCTAACGGGACTTAATGAAAAATCCTACAATACTTTCTTTCTACCAATATTTTGTCCCTAACGGGACTGCCCCGATAGGGGCAAAATAGAACAAAAAGCAACCCCCAAGTCCGTTAAGTCCCGCAGGGACGATATATATCAAGCGTTTCATAGCCAGCACACATTTTTTCCCGGACAGCAGTGATAATTTTAAAAAAAAGAATACTTTTCAGCATACGCCTTAACATTATCTTAAAAAAAATCTTGATCAAATATCCAAAAAGAACCTATTTTTGTATTTAACCAATAATTCGCAACCAGCAACCAGCAACCAGCATCCAGTAACCAATAACCAATAACCAGTAACCAATAACCAATAACCAGTAACCAGTAACCAGTAACCAGTAACCAG
>SKOK01000313.1 GCA_007120085.1 Bacteroidales bacterium
AACTGGCTACCTCAGCAGCATTCAGCCTCTATGTTTTATGGCAGTTCCGCAGAAATGGTTCATAATATCTAATTTCTAATTTCTAATTTCTGGTTTCTAATTTCTGGTTTATGATTAACCATGAACCATGAACCCGTAACCATGAACCCGCAACCATGAACCCGTAACCATGAACCATGAACCCGTAACCCGCAAACCATGATTATTCTTGGGCAGACATTATTATCCGATGAGTTGTATGAGGAGCGCTTTGTATGCGATCTTCCTGTGTGTAAGGGGGGTTGCTGCGTTGAGGGTGATGCAGGTGCTCCCCTTGATGAGGAGGAGGCCAGGATCCTTGAAGAGATTGCAGGGCGTGTGGCTCCTTTTATGGTAGCGGAGGGCATTGCGGCAGTTGACAGCCAGGGTTACTGGGTTAAAGATGCAGAGGGGGAACTTACCACACCGCTGGTTGACGGCAAACAATGTGCTTATGTGTTTTTTGATGATGGGGGCATTGCAAAATGTGCCATTGAACGGGCTTTTGAAGAGGGGCTGATTGATTTTCAGAAGCCTGTTTCCTGCCATTTGTATCCCATTCGCATCACAAAATACCCCAATTATGAGGCCCTGAATTACCATCGCTGGCCTATTTGCAATTGTGCCAGGGCCAAAGGCAAGCAACTTAATGTCAGGGTTTACGAATTTCTGAAGGATTCACTTATCCGCAAATATGGAAAGGAGTGGTTTGAGGAGCTGGAGGCTTACATCCGATTTTCATACAAGGAAGAATAAATGCCATAACCAAAAGAAACCTTAACTTTCTGACTTTTATTTTCAGGATAATGTGGCTTTTGGTTACACGGAGTCACACAGGTCACACAGAGGAATCATAGAGCCGCACAGAGGGATCGCAGAGTTGCAAAGAGAGAATTATCGTGTAAGGATATGTTAATCAGTGACTGGCAGTGAGTCGATGGCTTGATTGATGCGCCTTATCACTTCATCCTTACCGAGCAGCACCATAATTTCCTTGACATCAGGACCTGACCCGGCGCCAACCAGTGAAAGTCTGAGGCCGGGCATGATCTTGCCGGCACCAATCTCGTTCTCTTCCATGAAAGTGTTCAATACAGCCTCAAGGCCTGTGAGGTTGAATGCGTCAGCCTTTTGCAGTTTCTCAGCCAAAGCTTTCATCAACCCTGGTGTTTCGGCTTTCCATTTCTTTTTGGCGAATTTTTGGTCGTAATCAGATGGTGCTTTGAAAGCAAAAGCGGCCTCTTCTTGCAGCTCATGCACGAAATTGACTCTTTCCCGCAGCAGCGGCACGATTTTTTCAACCATGTGGATGTCGATGTTTACACCTTTTTCAGACAAGACCTTCAAAAGCTCAACGGTAACTTCCTGAATGGGTTTATTTTGCAAGTGCTGGTGGTTGAACCATTTTGCTTTTTCAGGGTCAAAACGGGCGCCTGATTTGCCCACTCTTTCCAGGGAGAAAGCGGCAATAAGTTCTTCCATGCTGAACATTTCCTGTTCGGTTCCGGGGTTCCAGCCCAGCAGTGCCAGCAGGTTCACAAATGCCTCGGGCAGGTAGCCTGATTCCCTGTAGCCGGTGGATATTTCGCCGCTGGAGGGGTCTTTCCATTCGAGCGGAAAGACGGGAAATCCCATCTTGTCGCCGTCGCGCTTGCTGAGCTTCCCCTTTCCGTCGGGTTTCAGCAGCAGTGGGAGGTGTGCAAATTGCGGCATCTCTTTTTCCCAGCCCAGGTAGCGGTAAAGAAGCACGTGGAGTGGAGCCGACGGGAGCCATTCTTCCCCGCGTATCACATGCGTGATCTTCATCAAAAAATCATCAACCACGTTGGCGAGGTGGTAGGTGGGCAACCCATCGCTTTTAAATAACACCTTGTCGTCGAGCAAATTGCTGTTAACGCTGACGCGGCCACGGATGATGTCGTTCACCACCACTTCTTCATCCGCAGGTGTTTTGATGCGGATGACATAAGGTGTTTTGGCTGCAAGTTTTTCCCTGACTTCGATTTCGCTGAGCGTCAAAGAGTTGTTCATGGTCAGGCGGCTTTGGCTATCGTATTGAGGGTTGCCTTTTCGTTCTTTTTCCAGCCTGCTGCGCATCTCTTCAAGCTCTTCAGGTGTGTCGAAAGCATAGTAAGCCTTGCCACTGTCGATCAGCTGCCTGGCAAAGTCGCGGTAAATCTCTTTTCTTTCCGACTGGCGATAGGGTTCGTGCGGCCCGCTCTTGTCAGGCCCTTCGTCCCATTCGATGCCGCACCATTGCAATGCTTCCATAATATATAACTCAGCTCCGGGTACAAAACGTTTCTGGTCGGTGTCTTCAATTCGGAGCAGAAACTTCCCGCCGTGCTTTCGGGCAAATAAATAGTTGTATAATGCGGTACGGACACCACCCATGTGCAATGGGCCGGTCGGACTGGGTGCAAATCTTACGCGGATACTCATCTGTTTATAATTTGTGGTTACTGCTTACTGGTTACCCCAATTTTTTTGCGGATTAATTCTTTGCATCAAAAATTGGTCATCTGTTACTGCTTTCTAATTTCTTGCAAAGAAACAAAAAAGAACAGAGACCGCGTTCCCAATTATGAGATGTATGTGAGAAATTAAAGGAAAAATATAACCCGGATGATCAGAATTAGTCCAAAAAGTACAAGCATGCTTCCGGCAAAGCGGTTAAGCAGTTTCATCTTTTTTTTGTTAAGAAGCTCTTTTATCTTCCTGGAGATGATTACTTTAATAAGATCAGTGCTGAAAACAGTAACAATGCACGCACTGAAGAACACCTGCACTTCCCTGGAGGGGATGGTGTATTTGGCGCTTACCAGCCCCATCACGCCAATCCAGAAAATCAGCAAAAATGGATTCAGGATGTTAAGCAAAAAACCTTTTGAAAAATATTTAAAGAATCTCCCGGTGCTGACTCTTGCCGTTAGCGGGATATGTGTAGGAATGGAGTAGTTTCTCTTAAAAGTTATGATGCCGAAAGTGATGAGGATACAGCCTCCGGCAATTCCCAGCGCGAGGTGTTGTTGCGCATTGCTGAATATTTGTAACAGCCCGAAGTAGCTAAGGAGGATCAGGCTGATGTCGCTCAGGGAGATGCCTATTGCGAATTGAACACCCGCCCTGAATCCTTGCTGAATGCTTGTTTGTATCAGTGAAATAAATGTAGGTCCAACAAGGAATGCCAGGGTAAAACCCAGGAATGCTCCTTCATAAATTGCTCTTGTCATATATTACATCACATAACCATTTGATTGCAAATATGATTCCCAGTCTGCCAGTACACCATCTTTGATAACCCGTGGAAATTTGTTCTGGGCTCCTTCCTTTCCCTTTAAACGCATCCAGTCGTAAAAAGCATTGCATGGCAGTACTTTTACAACCACATCCCTTATTGCAGCTATTCTTTCTACGCGATAATCGTCGTTCAATATTTTCAGATTTTCGTCAATGCTGTTTTTCAGGATTTCGGGGTCCACCTTGTTGTCTGTGCCAATAAACCACTTATGTGCAAACATGCTGCCATGTTTGATTCCGGCAACGGTAAACTCGCGCACCTCAATGTTGAGCTGATCTTCGGTCATTTTGACGGCCATGTTCATGTTTTCGACCGACATATGTTCTCCGCAAAGGTTCAGAAAATGCTTTGTGCGGCCGGTGATGATGATCTCCTGCTTTTCGAGATTGATAAATTTTATCACGTCACCAATCAGGTAGCGCCATGCGCCGGCACAGGAACTCAATAAAAGGGCATATTCTTTTCCTTCTTCTACTTCGCTGATGCTTAATGCTTTTGCATCTGATAGCAAGCTGCCTTGCGCATCAAAATTGTCGCTGGCAAACGGTATGAATTCAAAGAATATGCCATTATTGAGCACCATCTGCATGCCATTGGTGTTTGGTCTGCTCTGGAAGGCAATGAAACCTTCGGAGGCAAGGTAGGTCTCGATATAGGTAAGTGGTTTGCCCAATAATTTCTCAAAACCTTTGACATAAGGGCCGAATGATACGCCACCGTGCACGAATATAGAGAGATTTGGCCATATGTTGTGGATGTTGTCAACCTTGTAATGTTCGATGATCTTTTCAATCAGGATTTGCCACCAGGCGGGAACACCAACGATGACGCCGATGTCCCAGTCTTTTGCCTTGACCACGATTTCATGCAGTTTGGTTGGCCAGTCGCGTTCCTTGGATATCCTTTTGCCGGGTTTGTAAAAATGCTGAAACCAGAATGGGATGTTTTTGGTTGTGATGCCTGACAGGTCGCCTTCAAAATAAGTTCCGTTGTAATTAAGATGCGTACTTCCCCCGAGCATCAGTATGCCTTTTTCATAAAATGATTTTGGGAAATCGAACCTGGCCAGCGTGAATATTTGTTTTACGCTGGTTTTTTTGATGGCCTTGAGCATGGCAGAGGTTACCGGTATCTGCTTGCTTGATGCACCTGATGTACCTGAGCTGAGTGCAAAATAGCGTACTTTGCCGGGCCAGCAAACATAAGGCTCACCGTTTAGTGTCCTGTACCACCAGTCTTTGAAGATATCATCATAGTCGTGAATGGGCACCCGGCTGCGGTAGGTGTTAACAAGGTTTTTGCTCTTTAGCATTTCTTCGAAGCCGTAATGTTCGCCAAAAGCCGTGCTTTCAGCTTTCTTTATGAGCTTCCTGAGCTCTTTGACCTGGGCCTTCCCCGGATTTTGCCATTGAAATATGGCTGGCATCTTGCCGCGCAGCTCAATGGCTCTTTTGATGATTGAACCTAAAATGGGCATGGATACATTTATTTCAAATGAATGAAGAAATGTAAATATACAAAATTCTCTGATTTATTCGGATTTCATGATACTGATCCATTCTGAAACCTCTTCGGGTTTTGGCGGGGGATCGCTTATTTTGAGCTTTTTTCTTAAACCGCATATCTGGTTGAAAAGCTTGTTCGGGTTTGCCTCTTTCAGTGAGCTGCGGTCAGTGTAACCGGCTTTTTCGATAAGCTGGGCCCATTGTTCTGGAATGCCGGCTTCAACGAATTCGCTGGCGGCACTGCTGCTGCTTGTTGTTTTTTCGGGCCGCATCTGAGGAAAGAACAACACGTCCTGGATGCTATGCCTGTTGGTAAGTATCATGGCAAGCCTGTCGATGCCGATGCCTAGTCCGGCCGTTGGCGGCATGCCTGTTTCGATGGCTTTCAGGAAGTCTTCATCGAGCACCATGGCTTCCGGATCACCACGACGACCCAGTTCAATCTGCTCTTCAAAACGCTCGCGCTGATCGATGGGGTCATTCAGCTCGCTAAAGGCGTTGCAGATCTCCTTCCCGTTGCAGATGGCTTCAAAACGCTCAACCAGACCAGGTTTGCTGCGGTGCTTCTTTGCAAGAGGCGACATTTCTACGGGGTAATCAGTTATGAATGTGGGCTGTATGAGCTTTGCTTCACATTTTTCACCAAAAATTTCATCAATCAGCTTGCCACGCCCCATGCTGTCATCGGTTGCCACACCTATGCTTTCAGCAAAACTACGCATCTCTGCCTCATCCATGGCCGAAACATCCGTACCGGTAAAATGGGCAATCGCCTCATACATGCTGAACCGCTTCCAAGGCCTGGTAAAATCAATCTCGTGATCACCAACCTGTATTTTTGTCGTGCCGTGCAAGTCAGTGACGATCTTTTCAACCATCTCTTCCACAAGCGACATCATCCATTCATAATCTTTATAAGCCACGTAAAGCTCCATCTGTGTAAACTCCGGGTTGTGAAACCGGCTCATCCCCTCATTGCGGAAGTCCTTGGCAAATTCAAACACCCCGTCGTAGCCACCAACGATAAGCCGTTTAAGGTATAACTCGTTGGCGATCCTTAGGTATAATGTGGTGTCAAGTGTATTGTGGTAGGTCTTGAATGGCCTGGCTGCTGCACCACCGTAGATGGGCTGAAGTACAGGAGTTTCCACTTCCAGGTAGCCTTTGTCCAGCAGGTAATCGCGCATGCTCTGCATCAAACGGGCACGTTGCCGGAACACCTGGCGGTTTTCGGGGTTGACGATCAGGTCGAGGTGCCGCTGCCGATAGCGCTGCTCAGGGTCAGTGAAGGCATCATACACCTTGCCGTCTTTTTCCTTTACGATGGGCAGCGGGCGAAGCGACTTGCACAAGATGGAGAACTCCTTGACGTGTATGGTTACCTCTCCCATCCTGGTAGTAAACACAAAGCCCTTGACCCCGATGATGTCGCCGATGTCGGTCAGCCTCTTAAAAACCGTGTTATACATTGTTTTGTCCTCGCCGGGACATATCTCATCGCGATTGAAATAGATCTGTATTCGTCCGCTCTCATCCTGGAGCTCTGCAAAAGAGGCGCTGCCCATGATGCGCCGGCTCATGATGCGCCCGGCAATCTGAATGTCCTGGTAAAGACTGTTGTCTTCGGGGAAGTTCTCTAATATTTCTGCAGCCGTGGCATTCACATCAAATGTGCTGGCAGGATAGGGGTCAATCCCAAGATTTCGTAGCTCCTGCAATGCTTCACGGCGTACCTGTTCCTGTTCGCTAAGTTTCTGCATGGTAATAAGTCATTTATAAAAGTGTGCAAAGTTAATGAATATCGCTTATTTTTGTATCTGATTGATTCAGATTGTGATTTTAAACGCAGCCATGCCTGTTTTTTCCCGGCTGGGGTTAGCGTTTTACTGGAATCACGATGCTGATTCCATATTTATATTGTATGAAGTCTAATTGACATTGTTTTGGGAAGAAAGAAAAAGAGAGACCTTCCTTTGCTTGAGAAGGTTGAAATAACCGGCGTTGCTGCTGAGGGGAAAGCCCTTGCCAGGGTGGATGACAAGGTGTTGTTTGTGCCTTTTGCGGCACCGGGCGACATCCTTGATGTAAAGGTTACAAAGTCAAAACGCAATTTTATGGAGGGGGTCATCCGGCGTGTGCACAAGCTGTCAACCGGGCGTGCGGAGCCTTTTTGCAGCCATTTTGGACTTTGCGGGGGCTGTAAATGGCAACACCTGCCTTATGAAAGGCAACTCGCATTCAAACAGCAACAGGTGACCGACAGTCTGGCAAGAATTGGCAATGTGCCGATGGAGGATGTTGAGGTGCTGCCCATTGCCGCCTCTGAGCACACGCGGTTTTATCGCAACAAGCTGGAGTTTACCTTCAGCAACCGCAGGTGGCTGACGCCCGGTGAGATCGATGAGGATAAGATAATCGCTGATATGGATGCCCTTGGTTTTCACATCCCCGGCTATTTTGACAAGGTGCTCGACATTGATAACTGCTGGCTGCAGGCTGAACCATCGAATGCCATACGTTTGGCCGTCAAGGCATTTGCAGTTGCTGAGGGTTTGTCTTTTTTTGACTTACGCACTTACGAAGGCTTGCTGCGTAACCTCATCATCAGGAATACACCTGCCGGTGAAGTGATGGTGGTCGTGGTTTTTGGAAATGGTGAAAAAGCTTCCATCGAAAAAGTGATGACCTTTATAGACCAAAGATTTCCAGACTTAACCTCATTGGCCTGGATGGTCAACACAAAAGTGAACAGCAGCATTGCCGACCTTGAACCTGAAATATGGCGGGGTAAGGCATTTCTTGAAGAAAAAATGGAAGGATTGCGGTTCCAGGTAGGGCCTAAGTCCTTTTATCAGACCAATTCTTACCAGGCTTTCAAACTGTATTCGGTTGCAAGGAGTTTTGCCGGGCTCACAGGCCGTGAAGTAGTTTATGACTTATACACCGGTGCGGGCACCATCGCTTGTTTCCTTGCCCGCGAGGCCGATAAGGTGATCGGCATAGAGTACGTGGATGAGGCTGTGGCCCACGCGCGCATCAATGCACAGAGAAATGACATCAGCAATGCAACTTTCTTTGCCGGCGACATGGCCGAGGCGTTTAACAGTGAGCTGATGGATAAGTACGGCTACCCTCACGTCATCATCACCGATCCGCCGCGGGCAGGGATGCATCCCAAAGTGATAAGGCAAATCATTCAAAGTGGTGCCGACCGCATCGTATATGTAAGCTGCAACCCGGCGACGCAGGCGCGCGATATTGAACTTCTGGCTGACAGGTATGTTGTAAGGAAGACACAGGCGGTTGACATGTTTCCGCATACCCATCATGTTGAGAATGTGGCGCTGCTGGAAAGATTGTGACTGGCCGTTGAAGCTCGAAGCCCGAAGGAAGAAATAGTAATTGCATGGTTATGGGGTTTCGGAGTTGGGAGCACCGTGGTATAGGCCGGGCTTGACCGGACTATAATATATTAAATCAGGAAATTGCGTAATGACAGGGCTTGACCTGTCACACATAAAAAGCATAAACACATGAATATCACGTTCAAACGACTTAACAAAAGGAGAAAATGGAAACTGTTCTAAATAAAAACAACAACACAGCACTGGTCATTGGTGCTACCGGCCTTGTGGGCAGCTGGCTGGTAAAGAGGTTGTTGCAGGATAATCGTTTCGGGAAAGTGATCATCTTCGTGCGTCGCACAACAGACATTGCTGATCCAAAGCTTGAGGAGCACATCATTGACTTTGAAAAGCCTTCGCAATGGCAACACCTGGTGAAAGGCGACGTGCTTTTTTCGAGCCTGGGAACCACACGGGGCAAGGCTGGCAGCAAAGTGGCGCAGCGGCGTGTTGACTACGACTATCAATACCAGTTTGCAGCGGCAGCTGCAGGCAATGCGGTTCCCGCCCTGGTGCTTGTTTCTTCGGTAGGGGCTAAAGCCAGTTCACCATTATTTTATACAAGGATAAAAGGTGAGCTGGAAAGGGATGTTAAAGCACTGCCTTTTGAAAAGGTGGTGGTTATTCAGCCCGGCCCATTGTTTGGTGAAAGGGAAGAACAACGAACGGGCGAAGAGTTGGGGATGCGTGTGGTGAATGCAATGAATCGTATCGGCCTGATGAAGAGATACCGGCCAATTCACGGTGACACTGTGGCGCTGGCAATGATCAATGCCTGCCTGGATAGCCAAAAGGGCAAGCTTACATATTCCGATTTGAAACTGTTTGATCTGGCAAAAGTGGAATGAGTTTGTTGCCCCTAATTTGTCATCACCGGATCCGGAAATTCTCATAACCCGACGATGCAGAACCTGCTACTTCCATGTTAGTAACCCTTGCAAGAGGCGGTCCCTTTCGGCACAAAGCCAGGAATTCATTCATTGCATCTCCGTCGGCTTCAGCTTCAATATAGACGCTGCCATCTGGCTGGTTTTTTACAAACCCCCGGATGCCTAGTAAATCAGCCTTTAACTTTGTGTAATAACGAAATCCAACGCCCTGTACACGACCATATATAGTGATTGCTTTGTGTTTCATGTGTTTGAGTTCTCGTAAGTGGTTGTATATCTTAGGTTTGTCTTTGTTTCTAAGGTGGATATTGGATGTTAGAAGTTAGAAGGTAGAAGTTAGATTTTCTTTTTCCAACCTCTATCCTCCAATTTCTAACCTCTACCATCCAGCTTGGATAATCATCCCGCTGTGTGTTAAAAAACCTGTTCCCGAATGGTCGGGATTTTCGACATGGCGTTTCATGTCTCAAAATTAGTAAATGATGGGGTTGTTTTGAAGAAAAGTTCGCAAATAACAAGTGTTTTTTGTACATTTGAAAGCGTAAATGCATTTGTTATGATTTTACAAGCTAAGATAAACGTATTCCTTATTTATTAAACAATGAAACCTCAAGTAGCATATATGTTTTCATTCATGATGATGGCCGGCTGCGGCCAGGTGCAGGAGAGAGAAAAGGCAGAACCACCCATCGCAGAGATGCACAAAAAGGAGCTGATCATGCATGGTGACACCCGTGTTGATCCTTACTATTGGATGCGTGAGCGTGAAAACCCGCAGGTGATCAAATATCTTGAAGCTGAAAATGCTTATATGGAAGCCATGATGGCACATACGAAACCCCTTCAGAATGAATTATTTGAAGAGATGAAGGGGAGGATCCGCCAGGATGATCAATCAGCCCCATTTTTCAGGAA
>SKOK01000083.1 GCA_007120085.1 Bacteroidales bacterium
GACCGACCAGGATTCGAACCTGGACAGACAGCTCCAAAAACTGTAGTGCTACCGTTACACCATCGGTCAATCCGTTTTCGGTCGGCAAAGATAGAAAACTTTTTTTTGCTGACAAAAAAAATTATATCCATTTTTGTAAGCAGCAAACCAACAGATGTTAAAAATCGGCATCATTGCTTCAAATTTTTGTATTTTCGCATTTCAAAAAATGGGGTAACTACTGAATAAGCTCCTCATAATCAATTCAATCGAAAAACCCATGGATGATATTTTGTATCGTAAGATCAACAATTACATCGGCTGGGGCCTTTTTGCCTTTGCTGCACTGATGTATTTGCTCACGCTTGAGCCTACCGTCAGTTTCTGGGATGCCGGAGAGCGCCTGGCCGTCTCATACAAACTGCAGATAGGTCACCCCCCCGGTGCACCTTTGTACCAGATGATGGCCAGGATATTCTCGCTATTCGCACTCGGCGACACCTCCCGCGTGGCCATTTGGATCAATGCCATGTCGGCCGTGGCAGGCGGACTGGCCGTCATGTTCCTGTTCTGGACCATCAACATCCTGGCGCGCAAGCTTATCGCTGCCGGCAAAGAACTCACAACAGCACAGGCGTATGTAATTTTTGGAAGCGGTCTTGTAGGTGCACTCACCCTTACCTTCAGCGATTCATTCTGGTTTACCGCCGTTGAAGCAGAGGTCTATGTCACCTCAGCCTTCCTCACTGCTTTTGTTTTCTGGGCCATTCTTCAGTGGGAGGCGCGTGCCGATGAACCCGATGCGCATAAATGGCTGGTGCTGATCTTCTATATCATAGGACTATCCATTGGCGTGCACCTCCTCAACCTGCTCGCAATACCGGCCATCGTTTTCGTTTATTATTTTAAGAAGTATAAAGCGAGTACCAAAGGAATAATATTTACAGGCTTTGTATCCGTTGCACTGCTCTATGTCATTCAATCAATACTGATTCCCGGGTTATTGAATCTCGACTGGCAGTTTGAACGCTTTTTTGTGAATAGCATAGGTCTGCCTTTTCACAGCGGAACCATCATATTCTTTGTTTTGCTTATAGCAGGCATCGTGTATGGCTTGTACTATACCCAAAAGCATAAAAAAGTGGTCTGGAACACCGTATTGCTTGCTTTTACTTTCATAGTGATAGGCTATTCTTCCTTTTTTATGCTTGTGATCAGGTCTAACGCCCAGGTGCCCATCAATGAGAATGCTCCAAAAGATGCGCTTGCGATGAAGGCTTACCTTGGCCGCGAGCAATATGGCGCGTGGCCATTGCTCCACGGGCCATATTACAATTCGCCTGTGATTGATCTGGAGGATGCCCTACCGGTTTGGGGCAAAAACCGCCAAACTGGCAAATATGAGATCATCAATCCGCGCGTGGACATGGAACCTGTTTATGATCCACGTTTTACAACGATCTTTCCAAGAATGTGGAGCAGCCGCGGACAGCACCCTCGTGCCTATGAAGACTGGGGCAATGTGCAGGGCAGACCGATGCAGGCCACCCAGTTCGATGGTTCAATACAAACCATCAATAAGCCCACTTTTGGCGAAAACCTGCGATTCTTCTTCTCCTACCAGGTTGGCCACATGTATTTGCGCTACCTGATGTGGAATTTCAGCGGGCGCCAGAATGACATCCAGGGACACGGCAGCATTATGGAAGGCAATTGGTTAACCGGCATCCGCTTTATTGATGAAATGCGCCTGGGGCCGCAAAAAAACCTTCCTGAAAGCATGACATCCAACCACGGCTACAACCGGTATTATCTGCTGCCATTCCTGCTTGGGGTCATTGGTTTCCTGTATCAGCTGAAACGCCGGCCAAACGATGCCCTTGTGGTCGGGCTGCTCTTCTTTATGACAGGACTGGCCATTATCATATACCTGAATCAAACGCCTTTCCAACCAAGGGAAAGGGATTACTCATACATCGGCTCATTTTATGCCTTTTCGATATGGGTAGGTCTGGGGGTCCTCAGCCTTGCTGATGCCCTTTTCAGAAAACTTAAAGGCAAATCCGATGAATTTGCCGGCAAGAAAGCAACCCTGGCAACCGTGGTAGTGGTTGTTGTCTCCATTGTGCTGGTGCCTCTGAATATGGCCCGGGAAAACTGGGACGACCACGACCGCTCAGGACGCTATGGGGCGCGTGACGTGGCAATAAACTACCTGGAGTCCTGCGCACCAAATGCCATTATTTTTACCAATGGCGACAATGACACCTTCCCCCTCTGGTATGCACAGGAGGTCGAAGGGATTCGTACAGATATCAAGGTGGTGAATATGAGCCTGCTGAATACCGACTGGTATATTGACAATATGCTGCGGCGCAAGACTTATGATGCACAACCCGTTCCTTTCAGCTTTGAACCACGGCAATACAGGGATGGAACCCGCGATTATTCATATATGGATACACGGATTGACACTTTTGTGGATTTGAACAGGCTGATGGAGCTTGTTGGTGATGACAGGCGGCTCATCCGGCAGAACACCGGCGTTTTCCCAACAAACAAATTCAGGTTGCCTGTTGACTCTGCGAAAGTTGTGGCCAACGGCA
>SKOK01000042.1 GCA_007120085.1 Bacteroidales bacterium
CAGGACGGGCATTGCGCTTGAGCCCAATGGTCATCACTGGCTTTCTGATGAAGACCTGGCTGCGCTCCTGAAGGAATATGAACACCCCATCGTAACCGAGGTTGGCGAAAAAGCCAGGCAGGTTGGTGGCCACGGCGGCATGGACTTCATCATGGATTATCGCCTGATCTATTGTCTCCACCACGGGTTGCCGCTTGATCAGGATGTGTATGATGCCGCTGAATGGTCGGCCATCATTGAACTATCAGAAGTATCAGCAAGAAACCAGGGCATGCCCGTAAGAATCCCCGATTTTACCAGGGGTGCCTGGGATAAACTTAATACGGTTACTTATTATACGAAGTAGCCTCTTTTTCATGTTGTTTGTTTTGGTGAATGTAAACACCCTTGGGCTGGTTATCGCCTGAGGGTGTTTCTTTTTTTGATGTGTTTGTGCTTGTGTATGTATCTGATTGTCTGATTTCTTTTGAGCTTAATACTGAGATGCCGAATGGATGTTAGAAGTTAGAAGTTGGAAGTTTGAGGTTTGAGGTTAGATTTTTGTTTCATTCACTTGCAGATTTCAAAATACTGTTCCGAGCGACCTGGAGTTCAACATGGTTATATAATGTGATGGTCTTTGGATGTTAAATAGTTGGTTATCATAAAAAACCGGGCCGCAATACTTGAAAGCGGCCCGGTAACCAAAACAACACAAAGTGAGAAAAGTACAGTTTATGAATAAAACAAGAACTGTCGTTTAGCAAAAAATGATTTTCCTGTTGTTATGTTATATATCATTTATCAGGGCTTTTTGGCCCACCACAGTGGAGTCAATACTTCATCCGGATTGCCCAGGAATCCTACTGCCTGCTGATAACCTGCGGGGTTGCTGTTTGCCAGTCCCGACGGATATTTTAGCCGTTGTGGGAAAAAGGTCACCCTGCTTTCCATAAAGTTGTTTTGCGTGAGGTCGGGAAGGTCAACGATGGGCAGCTCAACGGATGGGTTTTCGAAGAATGGCAGACCCAGCCTGCGGTGATCGCTCCAGGCCTCCAGAGGGAGGTATGGCAGCTGGGCAATGAATTTCTGCGTCATGATCTTCGTGAGGGCGTCGTTCTTAAATGCACCATTTGCATGAAGGTGATTCACCGGGTATGTCATTTCCCAGGTGCCTTCTTCGAGCGTGTAGCCGTTTACATATGATTTGGTTACACTGGCAGGTGGTTCAGCAATATGATCCCATTTTACCGAGGTGCCTGCGCGATTGTAATGTTCTGACTGCAGATACGGTTCTACGTATTCAGATACATTCCAGTAGCTGAAGCTGGCCCTGATGCCTTCTTCATAGGCTGTTGCAGCATTCATCGGTACGCTCCAGCCACGAACGGCGGCTTCAGCGATCAGGAAGTACGTTTCCCAGGGACCAAAGAAAACCCTGTGGTTCTCACTGGCCCTGAAAGCCTGGCTTAAGCGGGGCAGCGTTCCGGTGAAGAACGCAACCTGGTTGTTGGAGGCTTTGGCTCCCCAGTTTCCCAGACTGGCGGCATTCCAGTGACCGGTAGCATCAATCATGATATTGTCATCATCAGGGATGATAAGTTGCCTTTCGGTAGTGTAAGCATCTGTATTCCAGGATGGATAGTGGCTAAAGTTGGGGTTATCAAACCATCCGGGGATGATGAAAGATTTGTATGCGCGTGGGTCAATGACCTCGTGCAAGCCGTCAAACCAGAAACCTGCTGAGGGGTTGTTTGTGTATTCAGCAAAATGATCTGAATACTTTAAACCCATATAGTCTGCAGGCTTAATGTGACCGTGCCAGGCTTCCGGTAACTGCTCTTCAGAGGAAATTCCTCCCAGTCCGATATACAGGTTGTTCAGGGTTGCAGACAATGGCTGGGCGTTCCACTCGCGGGTCATAACACCAACAAGATCATTCCATCCACCACTTTCGGCTACGCTAAATGTTTCATCTTCTGACAAAATGAAGGCACCGGCGGCTGCAGCTTCAAACTCTGTTCGCGCTTTTTCGCCATCAACTTCTGATAGACGCATGGCGAGCCGCATGCGCATTGAGTTGCCATATTTTTGCCATTTCATAAAATCAAAACCATAAGCTTTATCAAACTTTTCAACATCGCCGGGAATAGCAATCTCGGTGTCGATCTTTGAAACAGCATCTGCAAGTTCTTCAAGCAGAAAGTAGTAAACGGTTTGCAAATCTTTAAACTCCGGATTGCTCCCCCTGAATCCATCAATGGGCATGGGGCCAAAGTTGTCTGCAAACTCACTCATCAGATACGCACGCCATATCCTTGCAACTTGCATCAGGTTGTAAGTATAGTAGAAATCAACCTCTTCTGCAATTTTTTCTTCTGCCACCTGGATGGCCAGGTTTGCGGTGCGCAACCATCCTGATAGTGAATTGTAGTAGTCGTTGCTCCAGTCATCATTATATCCGCCAAGCGCAAGGGCTCCGTTAAGGCGGTGCTGACGGCCGGCCGTTTTCCAGTAAAGAACAAAAGCTCTTTCTGCATCGTGAGGGTTCATCTGTGCCCCGGTTATGGAGGCGTTGATGAAATATTCAACCTGTACTTGTTCAAAGTTGGCAGCCTTGGGGTCCACATTCACGTCCAGGAAGTCTTCAGAACATGACGTCATGATCAACGACCCTGCAATAAATACAAAGGCAAGTGTTATTAATTTTTTCATGTTTGTCTGTTTTTAGAATGATACACTTAAATTGAATAAAAAGGTCCTGGATGTGGGTGGTGCTGAATTTTCAAAACCAAGGGCGTTTGTTCCCGTTGCAAATACCGATTCCGGGTCAACGCCATTCATATGGCTGGTGATCAGCCATACGTTGTTAACGGTGGCTCCCACCCTGACATTCTGCAGTGGCATATTGCTGAACCAGTTGCGTGGCAGGTCATAGTTCAGGTTTATGTAACGCAATCTTGCATTGGTTGCGTCATAAATGTTTGCTTCAATGATGCCGAGGTTGCCGGTACCTGCAACAACTGCCCAGTATTGCTCGGCGGTGATCTCGGTGGTATTCTGGTTGTAGGTTCCGTCGCCATTCTCGACAACGCCGTCAAAAATGATGTCGTCACGACGGCCGTCGGGTGCAGTAACGGCAGCTGTGCCCATAAACTGCATCTGCTGGTTTGTTACGGAGAATATTTCACCTCCGATACGGGCATCAAAAAGGAAGCTGAGAGAAAGACCTTTGTATGCAAATGTGTTGGTCAGGCCAAGAAGTGCTGTTGCCTGCTGGTTACCGAGCTTTTTGCTCTCAGGGTCCATTAACGGGAATCCATTGGCATTGACAATGATCTTGCCAAAGTGCGGGCTGCTTTCATCATCTACTCTCAGGTAACCGGTACCGTAAATTTCACCGTACAGGCTGCCTGCCTCTGCATAGATCGCCAGGTTGTCAAAACCACCAATGCGGTAAAGGGTGATGTCGTCGGCCAGCTCCTTGATGGTGTTTTTGTTGGCAGAGTAGTTGAATTGAGCATTCCACGCGAATCCCCGGCGGGATTGGATGATCCGTCCGTTCAACATCAGCTCCACACCGGTGTTCTCGATGTCGCCGGCATTGATCTTGCGGAAACGGTAACCGCTGAGGGGGTCCATCGGGAGGTTGATGAGCTGGTTGGTGGCATTTGTCTGGTACCAGGTAAAGTCAACACCCAGCCTGTTGTTAAAGAATCTGAGGTCAAAACCGGCCTCACGTGAAGTGATCAGCTCATTCTTTACTTCAGGGTTGAAGAGTACATTGCCTACATTGGCGGTTGTGACCCCCAGCGGGTCATTTCCGATGGTGTAGAAATTATATAACTCATAAGGATTAAGGGAGTTACCAACCTGTGCAATCGATGCCCTTAAGCGACCGAAGGTAAACCAGGCAGGAAGCGCGTTGTTCATCCTTTCAAACATTTCGGAGAAAGCATACGATACGCTGACAGATGGATACATAAATGACTGATTGTCGGGATGCAGGGTTGATGACCAGTCGTTCCTCAGGGTACCATCAATGAATAAATAATCATCCCAGTTAAATTGTAATGTACCATACAACGAGAGAATTCTCTTCTGGAAGAAGCCTTCTGAGATGCTTGGATTGGAACTGCTGTTGTTCAGTGCAAATAAGTTTGGCACCTCCAGCTCGCCGGCATTGGACCACAGACCTGACATTTCCTGCATCATGACATTGCCACCAAAGTTTGCGGCTACGCCCAGCCTGTCGATAAGGTTGTCTTTTGATGCTGAGATCAGGTAGCTGAAGTTGTTTTCAAAGAAAGTTTCTTTTCCCATGCTGAACATGCCATTGGCGGCCATCGGGCTGCCTGCATATACACGGTTCTCTGTTTTTGTGGTATAGATGTCAGATCCGGCAGATATCTCTGCACTCAGCCAGTCGTTGATGTCGTGTGACAATGATGCGTGCAACAGGAAACGGTCGCGCGTATCCTCGTTCAGGTTATATCTCTGTGTCCAGTAGGGGTTTAACTGACTGCTTCCGCCATACCAGTACATATTGCCATTATCATCTGTTGCTTTTTCAAACTGGCGGATATCCATGCTAACCGGCAGTCTGTACATGGTGAAATAGGGGTTGTTGGGATTGTTTCCAAGCAACGGACGGTTTTTGGCAACTGCATTCATGTATTGTACCTTGGCATCTATGACCCAGTTGTTGTCTGCACCAAAGGTTGACACAGCGCGCGAAAGGAGGTTGGTGCGCGTTAGCTCCGTACCTGGAATCATACTTTGATCGTTACGCCTGGTAAGTGATGTGTAAACACTGGTAGCGTTGATTTCCTGCTGAAACGACAGGTTGTAATTCTGGTTGATTCCCACGTCGAAGAAGTTGGCAACGTTGTCGTAAGCACTGAGGTTAATGGTCGTTCCGTCAAAGTTTTCTACGCTCTGACCGGTAATTTCTGGTCCCCAGCTGAAGTTTGAAAGGTTGTCAAAGGTAAAGTCTGATCCCTGACCAAAATTGGTCTGCATTTCAGGGTTTGTAAAGATGGTTTCTATACCCGTGCTGCTTGAAAAGGTAATGCCCAGCCCAGGCCTTTCCTGGCCTGACTTGGTGGTGATCAGGATCACACCGTTACCTGCACGTGAGCCATAAAGGGCTGCAGCAGAAGCACCTTTCAGTACGGAAATGCTTTCAATGTCTTCCGGGTTGATGTCGGCAATACCACTACCCATATCGAGAGAAGGGTTCCAGTAGTCGGTATTCTCTGCACCAGTGAAGTTTCTCAGCGGCATACCATCCACGATGATAAGCGGCTGGTTGTCGCCGGTGAGTGAACTGTGACCCCTCAGGATGATCTGGGATGAGCCTGCAGGTCCGGTACTGGAGCGTATAACCTGCAAACCAGAAACTTTACCCGTCAGTGAGTTGGCCAGGTTTGGCTCGCGCGATTCCAGCAGGGCATCCCCTGTAAGGTCTTGTACGGCATAACCCAGTGATTTACGGTCTCGTTTGATGCCAAGCGCCGTAACGACGATCTCATCCAGCTCCATAAAATCGTATCTCATTGATACGTTGTAGGTGCCGGCCTGATCAACCGTAATTTCGGTAGTGGTCATTCCCAGGAAAGAAAATTGAAGAACACTGCCTGCCGGTACACTAAGCGTGTACACTCCATCAATGTCAGTGGTGGTTCCAATGCTGGTTCCTTTTACCACTACAGTAACACCTGGCAAGGTCATGTCATCGGCCTCACTGGTGACAACTCCCCTTACACTGATATCCTGGGCATAAATATTTGTGGCCCAGAAACCCAGCGCAAGGAAAACTAGCATAATTGATTTTCGCATGTCTGTTGATTTTGGTGAATGAAAAGGTTAATTAAAGATGAAAATGCTTCGCAAAAAAACGTGAACATTTTTGTTGAATTGGGTCTTGATGATTGGAATTCACAAAAATAAATAAAAAACTAAAACGATTTAGATAAAAACGCTGTTGTTTTAATGTTTTTTAACAAAAAAGACGCAATATAGTTAAAGGTGCTGTAAATCAGTATTATATGAAATCAGGCTGGTCTTTTGTTTCGAAAAGTTTATTTATCCAGGGTTATTTCTGATCCGATGCACTTGCAAAGGCTTGCTTGAGTATGTTCCAATAACTGTCTGATATGTTGTTAAATGCAAACAATGACACCCCGGAAGCACCTGCTTCTACAGATATTTCGATGGCCTCAGGCAGGTTCTCCGCGGTAAGCGCTGGCAGGAACAAACCTGAATAAATCGGTTTAGGTGATTTCATGGCCTGAAGTTGTTTCCTGATGTTTGCAGCGATCCAATCCAGGTCTGCATTGTAGAAATTATGGTACAGCATCGGGAAGAAGGCGTCCATATCCCATTTGCTCCATTCCTGGCGCACGCTTTCCCAATTTGGAAACACCGCCGCTGTTGCTTGCATTCCAGTGTTTTTTGCCGCCGGGATGAGCCTGCCGTTGACCAGGTTTGTGACGGAATCGTATCTGAATTGCCGCCACTGCTTGTTTGCGGACGGGTCTGCAAGGTCTTTGAGCGGATCGATGCCGCTCTTGTCCCTGAATTTTTGACGGCAGAGCTCGCAGTAACAATAATCAAACTCAGGATACTCCCTGTCCTGGATAACATCATATACAGGCTGAAGGGCTTCGGCAATGATCACGTCAGGCATTCGCACATAATCAAAATGAATGCCGTGCAGGCCTGTTTTCTGTGACAGAATGCGGACATTCTGTTCGATAAAATCCTGAACGCCTGGCTGGTTGGGGCACATAAACCGGTAATAGCCCACGTAGGCAGGATGGGTATGAGCCGGTTGCCCAAGCCCGTTTAAAGCCCAAAATTCAGGGTGGTTTTGAATGTAAAACGGATTGTTATTGATCATTGTCCAAATCCAGGCGTGTACTTCAAGGCCTGTCTCGATGCCCGCATCGATAAGCCTCTCCAGCAAAACCTCTTGCACAGGCAGGTAGGGCGTTTCGTACCAGGCTTTGTGAGACGAGTAAACCTGAATAATGGCCCCTTGGAATCCGTATTCCTTCAGTTTTGTGAACCTTCGTTTCCACTCGTCATCGGAGAGACCGGATTCAGGGGTTATCCAGACCCAGTTTTTTAGCTTTGAAAGTTCGTTGTCATTTCGAAGGCAGGAAAGCGCCAGTGTATTTGCTGCCGCAAGACCCAGACCGGCAATTCCGGCTTTTTTGAGGAATTCTCTTCTTTTCATGTGCTAATATTTTATTAAGTGTTTGTTATTCTGTGTTTTGTAAGTTTATCCAAGATCAGGAATTGATGTTAGAGGTTAGATGTTGGATGTTAGATTTTCTTTTTTCTAACCTCAAACCTCTAACTTCCAACCTCGGGTTTGCATAATCACCCCCCTGTGTGTCAAAAATCCTGTCCCCGAATGGTCGGGATGTTCAACATGGGTGCTTCTTATGTAATGAGTAATTCATACTGAAATAAAATGTCGGTGTTTTATTTGTGCATCCATTTAAAAACACAAGAAAATGGATTATGGTTATGAATTGCTGGCACAAGGTGTAATGATCATTTGGGTTTAAGAATAACTATTGGTCAGTCACCTGTTGGCGTGTTTTCCAGATTTTGCTGTCCTGCCTGATATGCCAGGTGCTTTTCCCTTTGGTAGAAGGCGCCGACAGGGTATAGCTGTTGCGCGCTGCGTCAAAAACAACATTCAGCTGGTCAAAAAGTTCTTTGTTTTCAAGGTTTAGCTGGTCAATTCGTTGAGCATATCTGCCGTGTGCAGCGTGATGGTCACGCTGGTGATAATACAGTTGCCTCAAAAGAAATTTGATCTTCTCATCTTCAGAAAGAATAAAATCCTCGGTTCCTTCACCCGCTTTTATGGCAGAAAAGAGTGCATATCCCCAGTATTCAGGTCTGTGCATGTCGATGGCCCATTGTGGCGACCATACCCAGTTATATTCGGGGTAAGCTTGTCCGGTTTCCGGGTTTATGGTTTTCCTGTATCCCCCATCTACGATGTCGAGCCGCCACTGCACACGAGAGAAGTTTATCCTCCAGTGATCACCTGGGGATGGTTTGCGTTTTCCGGGCGCTGCCTCAGCAAGAATTTTCCAGGGAAAGGCCATTTCGACCGCCCACATCGTATCAACATCAGAGGGGTTATTGATGGTACCTTGCTTATGTATGCCGAATTTAAAACCGCGGACATCCCAGGCACTGATGGGCAGACCACCATTTAAGTAGGGCTTGGTTAGCATCAGGTCCCAGATGGTGCCAAGGGCGTTTATTTCAAGTTCATAATAATTGTGTGTGTCACCTGATGGGTCAATAAAGACTTCAAAATTGTTTTCGTGGAAGATGATGGATTCCCTCTCGGTAAAGGTGCCCCAGATGTGGGGCTCTTCCAGTTCTGCTGCAATGTAGAAATAATCATCGTCCCAAAGCATCTTTACCCTTGTACGGTAGAGGGGTGCAGGCATATGCGGGCCTTCGATATCCATAAAATCATCTGTCCAGGGAACATGTTGCCAGTCGGTCTCATCCATTTTTCCATCCAGTATGATGGGAGAAGTGGCGCGGTAAACCACATAATTCTTTGGTGGTGTTTCAAGCAGTTTTTTTTGAGAAAACGCATTAAGAACGAGTATGAGAAGTATGAACGATGCTATTGATATTTTCATTATTCAGGCTATTCTGACAAGGTTTTAAAAAAGCAAATGATTTCCTGCAATTACTTCATTTTCATCAGCTCCCAGGTGAATGAAGTTGTTTGTTAATGATCTGACAGCATGAAATATTATCCTGCGGTCATTTCCGGAAATCGCCGTTTTCGACGCTCCAGTCGTTGCCAAAAAATCCGGATACCCTCACACCATCTATCCCGTCCCTGATCCAGTCCACGTCAAAGATCAGCAGATCGGGGAAACCGGTGATCCCCGAGAAGTAATCGTTGGCGTAAACCGCTTTCATTCCCTGTTGCCCTGTGCCGGCTACTACGCCAACAGCAGAAAAATCACAGTCGGTGCGCGGATAAATGAAGAATGCTCCCAGGTCGTTTCCCTCCAGCCGCTGCTGGCCAAACTTGATGTGGTCGCTGTGAACCTGCACGGGTGCATCGCTGAGTAGCTGTTCCCAGGCTTTGTTGTTAACGGCATTGCCATAGATGATGATGTTTCTGGCGGGGAAGGCCTCTGCTGCGAAATCCGTGTCAGGAATGACATCCACTGAACTATTGCCACGATAAAGGAAAGTTTCGGCATCATACAGTGCTTTGTTCCTGTACCAGCTGTTTTCTTCATCGGTGCCGCCTGTTGCATACACAAACACCACATTGTTGGTAAAGGCCAGTTTGAAGCCGCCGTACCTGCCGGGATGCTTTTCCCTGTGATCTATCCCGTCAGTTACCTCCCAGAGGTCGCCCGTGAGTTTGAGTGTAAGGTCGTGATGAGCCTGTATGACAAATTCCTGATCATCAATAATCAGAACCAGCTTGTCGTCCATCTGAAGTGCTGTGGTCAAAAATGTAATGTTTGCAATGTTGTTGGTATGGCCTGTTATGGTATCGCTAAGCAGCTTAAAGTTTGCCTTGCTGAGCTCGTAGTGGTTTTGCTGCTGATTTATGCGAAGCCAGTAATTGGTATCCGACACCCCGGGCGATGCGGTGAGGAATTCGATGTGTCTTACATCTTTTGTTTCAGGGATAACGTTTTGTCGCAGGAAGTCGAAAAGGGGTGGCCAGTCCATGCTGTGATCACCGTACCAGTGGGATCCGTCCGGATATTCGTAATAGGCAAAATTGTTGTGAAATCCGCCGAGCACTCCTCTCATCATCCTTGCTTGCTCAACCGAAACGACTGCATCAGCGTCGCCGTGGAGAACATATACGCCCGACTGCAGGTAGTTTCTTGCAAGGTCAACGGTCCGGCCGGCCCTTGCACCCCGGTAGATCATTTCAAAATG
>SKOK01000115.1 GCA_007120085.1 Bacteroidales bacterium
CTGTTGGGGCTGCCGCTCCATTCGCCATCACCCCATCCCGGATTGAGGAAGTACTTGTATGCATAATCGCCCGGGTCAAGGTTAAACGAAATGAAATAAGTAAGGGGGGCATCGTTAACTTTTTCCATTTGCATGGCATGGTTGCTGCCGGGCTCCGGCCACCAGGGGTCAACCATGGTGCCGCTTATGTAAACAAGGTCGCCGGGTGCATAGGGTGCGTCGGCCATGTTTACGTAAAAATTGACCGTAAAAGCACCATTCTTATTGTGTTCTAATTCGGGTTTCAGGATGTTGAAGGGAAGCGGTGTCACTTTACCAGTTGGGGTTAAAACCACGGGTATCGCGACCTCCTGTTCAGTAACGCTTATTTCACCGTAAACACTTTCATAGCCGCTTTTAATGACGGAGTAATTGTAAAGGCCATCATAAGGTGTGTGCAGTTCGAGTTCAAAGGCATCCTGGTAAAACCCACCTGGATGTGCAAATACCGGTGGTTCAAGCACCGGGGGCTCGTTTGCTATGATATGGCTGTTTTGAAAAGTGATCAGTGCAGCAAACAGCAAGCATAACAATTTGGGTTTGATGTTGAGATGTGAAATATTCAGGATACGCATAAATGCAGTTTATTAGGTTTCGTCAAAAAACAGATTGACGTTTTTGATATCTTCTTGTTTCTTTAGTTCCCTGATCATCTGGCTGCCGCGGTCATCAGCTTTTAAAAAAACGTGATAGGAATATTCCATCAGCTCGTTGCCGGATTCGCCCAGGGCCTTCACATTGATCAGCTTGAAGTGCCGGCAAAATCTTCGGATGATCCCTTCAATATTCGTACTTGAAATGTCTTCGGACAGGGTGAGGATTTGCAATAAGTATTCACGCTTTCTTGATAATCCAAAGTTAAAACGGCTGATTATCAAAAATATAAGGCTAATAAAAAGGGTGCCAAAGATGGCAACTGCATACATTTTCACCCCGGCGGCAAGTCCTATGGTTAGCGCAAAAAAGATGAACATAATGTCGATGGCGTCCTTTACAGCCGTTCTGAAGCGAATGATCGACATGGCACCTACCATCCCGAAGGCCCTGGCCAGGTTGTTGCCGATCACCATGATGACAATGGATGTGATCATGGTAAGCATAATCATCGAGATGGCAAAGGAGGATGAGTAGTTCAATCCTTTATAGGTGTAACGATACAGCAGGGAAATGAGAATCCCGCATAGAAGGGCCACAATCAGGTTAAAAACCACGTCCCTCAGGCTGATTGATAATGTGAAGATATCGGCGAAATCGTTTACCATTTCTTAAAGCTATATGTGTGCAAATGTTTTGTTTACGTCATATCCGATCACGTATTTTGACAATGCTTCATTGCGAAGCCTGAACTCATGCACGATTGATTTGGCCCACGAGGGCATTTGGTCTTCAAAATACTTTATTTCCATTATGAAATGACTTTTAAAAAGGTAGCGCATCCCTTCTTCCTTGTATAATTCATTCAGTTCCGGATGGTTTTTGCTCCTGATGTTTTTGTCGAACGTAACTCTGTTGCCGGCATTCAGCTTGCCATGATAAGCTTCTCTTTCATAACTGACAAGCGTGGTTGGGATCATTGGCATTAGCTTTAAATGAAATAAGAAACGGCGGGCATCATCAAGGGCATCTTCCTGTTTTTTTCCAAAGCCATCTTCAATGAAGGTTTCAACAAGGCCTGTATTCAGAAGTTGTTCAAGGTTATTATATGCAACCGCAGCGCGATTCTTGCTGATGCGGTTGCCGGTTTTGCGCTTGATTTCGAGCACCACCTTCTCATTGTTTCCATTTTTGTTGTATCCCCTCACCCTGAGTTTGCGTCTTTTCATCAGCCCGTCATGCTTTTCATTGTAGTAAAGCAGGTCAGGACTGTCGAAATAGATACTTCTTACGGTGTATTGGGGTATTCCGTTTCCATTGGCAGATGCGGCAATATCCGGCCTTACGAAGCCGTTGAAGCGGCTTCGTAGATTATCCAACATATAGTTGGGGACCAAATATTTGCGCTCGTATCTGAACATTTATTTTAGTTTTGATATACCACCCCGGATTTTCGTTTGAGATATTCAAACAATGACACCCTGGGTGTATGAATGCGCGCATCGACAATTAGGTTGGGAAACAAGCCCGGATGGGCATCTTCACCGTTGACCAGTATGGTAATGAATATTTTTGGTTGCCGGTTGATGATCTGAACGCTGTTGTCGATGCCTATGATTCTGCCCTCAAATTCATTGCGGCCATGTGGTGTGACAATTGATACTGATTGTCCGGGTTCGATAAACGTTTTTTCGAAAACGTCAACCGGGGCAAAAACGAGCAGGCCTGAAAGGTCAGCTATTCTCAGTACCGCTTCTTCATTTGACCCGCCGGGGTTTCTCTGGCGGATCAGTTGCCCGCTGATGGGTGCCAGGATGTTCATTCCGGACATATGTTCGAGGAGATGCTTTTTTTCAAGCTCCAGGGCGGTGATTCGCGCCTGTATGGTCCCGATCTGTTCTTCTTTCTGGCCTGCA
>SKOK01000045.1 GCA_007120085.1 Bacteroidales bacterium
CTGTGAGCCCGCCTGCAAGCGCAGCACATACAAACCCCCGGACAGGTGATCAACAAGGGCTTCTGGTCCTGCGCCAGTGGACTGCAAACGTTTTTTCAGTACCAGCACGCCCATGCTGTTGTAAATGGAAAGCACCAGGGGCGATGAGCCATCAGGCAGATCAACATCCACAAAAAGCCTGTTTTTGACAGGGTTTGGATAGATGTGCATATCGGCACCAGCCACTGTGCCTTGCTCCGGCACGCTGAAAGAGATGTTATGACCACCCGTGAAGTGCACGTCAATGTTATGCACTGAAGGGTTTTCAGGACTTAACTCAATGATGGAAGATGCTTGTGCCGTGTAGCCGGCCATTTCGGCTTTGAGCACATAATTTCCAAAAGGCAACTCACGGAAGGAAAAATGCCCGAAAAAATCAGTGAGGGTATGCCGGTAAATGACCTGCTGGCTCTCACCCATCAAAAAAATGGAGACATTCGATAAGCCTTGCTCACAATCACCAGGTTCGGACTCCCTAAACCAGGGCACGCAATATGCAGCGGCATCAAAAATGCTGATGGCACCCGCTGCAAACTGTCCGGAAATTGAACCCTCGCCCACCGGCAACAAGTGCTTTAGGGGCTCCATCCTTACATCCAGCCCAAAGACGTCGCTGTTTAATTTATGTACAAAGGCATCCTGCCAGTAGGTGTATGAGGGGTGATAGGCGCTTACGTGGAATTGTTGATGCAGTGTATCGGAAGCTGCATAAAACACGTAACCCCCTTCAAAAAGATTGTCAAAACGGAACGCACCATGTTCATCTGTAAACGTAAGTGTCCGTTTGGGATATGCGGGCGGATCGTTCAGCCGTGTGGCGATCACAGGATGATTGGCAGGCATAAGGCTTCCGGCATGCAGGCGGCCGGAAACGCCGAAGGCTTTTTTTATGAGGACATTCATACTGGCTGTCGCACTGCCGCAAAAATCAGAGCTTGCGGTGAGGGTGAGCATCACAGATCCGCTGGCAATGTCGTTATCACCTGGTTGATACGCTGTAAACAGGCTGTCGCCGTGTGTAAACACACCATCACCGCTGCTTTCCCACAAAATCTGATGATAATTGGATGCGCTGGAAAAGGTGCTTTCAAATGCTTCTCCCGGGGCAATGAGTACGTCCGGACCGGCATCAACCTCCGGTTGCGGCCAGATGTAAAGCACAAAGGAGTCAGAAAGGCTGCCTTCCGGCCGTGTCAGGGTGAGTGTTAGCCTTACCTGCCCATTTTCCCTGTCTCCACTGCCTGGAAAATATACAGGCCTGAGTATCGACGGATTGCTAAATGCACCGTCACCACTGCTTGTCCAGGTCAAGAGCCCGTTATTGAACGGTGCCGTGCTATGCTGTATGTTATACAACGCCTGTGTGGCGCAAATGCCCGCATCATCGCCGGCCCACGGCAAAAACGTGGCCATTCCGTAAACACTTTCGCGGCCCAGAAGCTGTGCATGATCTGTATTCCAGGAATCATCCAGGGCTGTTATGCCAATACCCGATGTTTCCAGGTGCTGCAAATAAACCACCGTATCCGTTTCGATGCCTTCAAGAACGCCAGTGAAGCCGAAATCAGCGAAATCGCCAAAATACACACGGTAGCCTTCAAGGTTTTCTTCCTTGTTGCCCCGCCACCAAACCCTGGTTTTATCATGCACATGCTGGGCAAAAACCCTGAGCGGCGGCGAAATGGGCGCTTGCGCAGATGGGACAGAAAGGAATGGCTCATATTCGAAAAACCCCAGCGCCGGATCGTCATTGCCATCGTAAAGCATCTGTTCAATGCGTTCATTCTGAATGGTATCCCAGAAGTTTCCGGCAATGGAGATATCAAAAGGGGTTAAATTTTGAACACTTCCAGTCAATTCGGTATTCCCGCTGATGGTATTCCCTGCGAAAACAACAACATCGGCGGATAAAAATGACACAATCCCATTCCCTGCAACAGACATTGTGTTATGCTGGATCGTCAAACCTGAGGCGCCCTCCCGAATCAGCAAGTCCTGCATGTTATCGTGAAAGCTGTTGTTCTCAACAGTTAAGGATGCGGCGTTTAGTTCCAGGGCTGTGCGGTTGCCGTAAAAAATGTTGTGCGCGAATGCTGAATTGTTCATGGAACATTGTAATCCAAAACCACTGTTGTTTGAACCGTGCTGGAATAAAATGTTGTATTGCACCAGGTTGTTCATAGCAATGCCCTGCGATGTACTGAGCATGACAATGCCACGTTCGGCAAGCTGCAGGAGGTTATATTCGATGATGTTATCGTTGATGGGCGAGAAGCTTCCGCTCTCGAGCCTGATGTTGGTCTCCTGGTTTTTGAAGTGATTGTCTCGGATGAGGTTGGCTGCAGCGTGGCTGTCGGGGTTATTGGCCAATATTTCAAGCCCATTGATGTTGTTTGTGACATGGTTATGTGTTATTTGCCACGAAGAACCATTGTTTATGACAATGCCAGCCAGCAGATTGTTGTCAATGCTGTTTCGCTCCAGCACAACAAAATCAGCGGCATTGCCTGTGATGCCGGTTGTTGCGTGCGCAATGCGGGCATGCGATATGCGAACAAAGTTTTGGTTTGTGATCCCGTTGATGGTTATGCCCTGCCAGTACCAGTTATCGCCCGGGTGGTGGTTGGGCAACATAAAGATACTGTCGCCGGCATTGCCGTCGGCAAGAAGCCGGCCCCCTTCAACCCTCAGGCCTGTGGTGCGGTTGAATAATATATTTGCACCAGCTTCAATGGTGAGGGTGATGCCGGCCGGCACTTCGATGGTTTCGAGAACGATGTATGTATTTTGACCAGTCCAGGTAGTGTTTGCATTTAATACACCACCAACAAGAACTTCTGCCGCTTGCAGGCTTTTGCCGGCAACGGCCATTGACAGAAAAACCATCACGGCTGCGTGCAGCAATAAACGGGCATTCGTAAAATGATTGCCGCGTTGCCGGGTGTTGCTTCTGTATGGATGGTGTTGCTTCATTGGTTAAAAAGCGTATTGAACCCCTATTTGTATGGCAATGCCGCGTAGTTGCCTGTCGAGCGGGTGCGATGCCTGGAGTTCGCTGAGGTATCTTTGATAGATGGCAGAAAAGACAAAGTCGAGCCTGTCGTTCAGGTTTGTTCTGACGCCTGGTCCAAGGTGGAAACCATAAACGAAGCTGTTAAGTTCCTTTCTTTCAAGGGGCACGGCCGGGTAGCCGCTCTCATTCAAAATGGTGTTTCCCCTTTGCCATATTGGGATGCCTGCCTGCACACCCGCCAGGATGAAAAAGCTGCTATGGGTGGACATGAAAAGGTCGTAAGCGATGCCCAGCCTGAAGCCCAGCAGGCCCAGGTTGTTTGTGCGGTCGTAAAGCAGCTCCCTTGTTTCAAGGGGGATGTATGTAGAATCAGTAACGTGGAACCACTCCTCCTGTCCGTTTACGATGGTGTAAAAGCTATCGAGCGTATCGATCCTGTGGTATCCGCCACTGGAAAACAGTTCTGTGTAGTTGAAGGGCAGGGAATAGCCACTTAGTGCTACCGAAGAAGAAAGCGTAATGGCTCCCAGGCGGTAATGCAAGCCACCATTCAACATAAAATTACGGAACGAGGCACCATCCGCATCACGTACATTTTGCAGATCATCGCCTCCCGGGATTATCTCAGAGTTATTGTACCCTGCCAGTAATTGTGCATATGAGAATGAAACAGCAAATCGTTCATTGCGGATCCGCAGCGGGCCGTGTGAAGGGCGGTTGATGACCAGTGGTCGCACCACGGTAGCATAAGGCTGCGACCGGTAAACTGTTTCTGTCCTGGTCTGATGGATGATAACCGTATCATAAACCACCACGGGCACCTCCACGATGCGCAGAATGGTGTCTGGAAAATGAACACCACCGGGCATGTTGGCTGTGCCCCCGCTGTCAACCTCCTCAAATCGTTCGGAGCGGTGAACGGCCAGCTGATTGCCAATCGGCGTAAACTCATAGCCAACGAGGGCAAGGACTTGTGTCAGTAAGGTTTCAGGGCTTACATCTGCTGCCCGGTAAGTTACTGTTTTGTCAAAATCAGAATTGGAAGCATTGAAGGTGATATTCAGGTCATAATCTGATGATATGCGGCTGAGTATAGAGCGAATTGATTCATTTTCAGCAACAAACGATGTCAGGATGGTGTCCTTGTCATCCAGTGTGCCGTAACGTGCAGATGGATTGGCAACAATACCAGCCGTATTGCCAATAATCATCAGCAACAGCAGCAGCAGGTTTTTAAGGTTAATCATGCCTCTCCAAAACATCATCCGGCAATTGAAAATAAAAATGTTCTTTTAAAGGTTAAACATTTGGAGGGTTAAGGTTGTTCAGGTTCGTTATCATTTAAACCCTCATTTTCAGGCCGAACGATATATTCATCATTGGTTTTAGCCACATCAAGACCAAAAACAAGGCCTATGGATTTGAGTATGTTTTCCGGTGTTTCGTCCTGGAAACGTCCGGTAAGTTGCAAGTTCATCACTTCTTCCGGGGCAATCACGTTTATTTTGTATGTTTCCGCCAAAGCACTGAAAACTTTTGAAAGTGGCTCATTCTGAAACACCAGGCTTCCGGTTCTCCAGGCCAGGAAGTTCATGTTTTCCAGGCGGCTAACAAATATTTGCTGTTGGTCATAAACGAGTGTTCCGGATTCTCCTTTGGAGATGATAGTCCCGGGCCCATTTCTATGGATTGACTGCAGCCTGACACTTCCTTCGGAAACATAAACCGACACCAGGTCATCCTTAGATTCAACAAAAAAAGAAGTGCCCAAAACCTCTATGGTAGCCTGGTCTGTGGTGATGACAAACGGCCTTTGTTCATCCTTTTCAACCTCAAAAAAGGCACTGCCATCAAGCCTGACCGGACGTTTTTTGTCGTTAAATGTTTTGGGGTAGTGCAATGAAGCACCGGCACGCAAATGCACCTGGCTGCCATCATCAAGCGTGAATACTGCATCGCGCTGGTCGGCCACCAAAGCCAGCATTTCAGCCTGGGGGCTGCGCAAAAAGAAAAACAATGAAGTGGTTATCAAAATCAGGAAGGCAGCAGCAACGCCAGAGAGCCAATATAGCTTTTGGGGGCTGCTGATGAAAAACCTGCGTTCAGATTGAACACCATGTTTTGTGGCATTTTCAGCAACTTCAATGCTTTGCAACACATTGTGCAACGCTTGCTGCGTATTAAATTCAGCATCCACGTGTGTTTCCGGCTCAAGCTCCCAGATTCTTTTGTATTGTTCATAGAACCGCCTGTGCTCTTCAGAGCCCGACAGCCACAGATTAAGCCTTTCCTTTTCTGCAGCGCTTGCCTCGCCCGAGAGCACCCGGGTGATGATTCGTTTATATGTGTTATTGATGGTGTTCATTATTTATTCCCGCAAAACTGTTTTCATTGTTTATGACAGTTTAAAAACACGTTTCCCCTATTCCTGCTTTCGTATGTTTATCTTTTCTTAGGTGTTTGTTGTTTTATGTTTTGTAATTTTACCCAGGATCAGCAATTGATGTTAGATCTAACTTCCAACCTCGGGTTTGCATAATCATCCCCCTGTGTGTCAAAAAACATCACCCGATCTGCAAAAAAACCAGGAAGCAGATCGGCAGGTAATCTTTCAGATGCCTGCGCATGTGCTCCAGGGCGGCAGAGAGATGTGCTTCCACTGTTTTTACCGATATGCCCATGGCTGTGGCAATCTCACTATATTTCAATCCTTCCTTCCTGCTCAGCTCATATACCATGCGCCGCTTCTCCGGCATCCCGGCAACGGCATCCGCTGCAAGCCGCCGGATCTCGTTTTCAGCACCAGCTTGTCCCTGGTCTGCATCCAGCGGACGAAAAGCCAATACGTGTGCCTGGTAATCAGCCCTTACAGACTGGTGCTTTTTCTGGTTGATCAGGGTGTTAAGCACCATGCGGTAGAGGTATGCACTGATGGAGGTGTTGACCTGTAGCGAATCGCGCCTGATCCATATCTTGACAAACACATCCTGTACAATCTCTTCTGCAGACTCACGTCCCATACCTTTCTGCAAACAATAACGACACAAAGGTTCATAAAACGCATTGAACAGCTCGCCGAAGACCTTTTTGTCGCCGCGCTGCAAGCCCTCGATGTACTCTGTGTTTTTGTCAATCATTATCGTCATTGAAACAGGCCATTTATTTATGACAGTTAAAAGTTAGATTACCCTTACTCCATTTTACAATAAGCAATGAGGAGGTTTCCATCTGCTATCGCAGGATGGAAACTCCCGGGCAACACCCCGGAGATTCCATCCTCCCTGTTTAAATTTTGTTATTCCCACTAAGGGTATCATCATCTTTGAACTGTCATAAAGTTTGAAGCGTGTTTAACGTATTCGTGCAAATGTAAAACAAAGAGAACAATTAAATGTTATTAATGATATGAAAAAGACAAAACAATTCCCCGGTAAACTTCTGATAACATTGTCATTAATACTTGTCGCGCAGCTGGCCCTTGCTGCTGACGGCCAGCAACCCCACTTCATCCAGCTGGTGGAACCTGCTTCTGATACATCAATAGAAAAGCCTTTGGGTGTGAAAGAACATGATGCAGCGTATCAGCAAAAGCTCTTGAAGCTTGATGAACATAAGCGCCAGCAAGAAGAAGCGAACCCGTTTGCATCAAAAATCCGGCAGCGGACAGACTTTTCATTGCCTTTTGCGCCCAATCCTCTGTTGTGGCGTGGACAGCAAAACAATTTATTGACCGGGGAGTGGATTTTCTGGGGTGATGGGGTGCTTACTGAAGCCTGGGGTTCTCCCGAGCCGATGGACTGGTATATTGCCAACCGCTTTGACCCTGCGGATCTGGAGAACTATGTTGGTTTTGCGATAACGAAGATCAATATTGCCCCGCTTGACACAGCGGATTTTACCATTAAGGTATGGCAGGGAGATAACCCTCCCAACCTGATTTACCAGCAGGAGCTAACCTCTTTTGATTATGGCCAGATCAATACCATCGATCTGAATGAAGCTGTTCCATTCGATGCAAGCCAGGATCTTTGGGTGGGTTATAGAGTTGTTGCAGATGCCTGGACTTTTCCGGTTGCATCTGATAGTGGCCCGGCGGTGGCCGGCAAGGGTGATATGATAAAATTTCCCGGTGAGGAAGACTGGATTTCCTGGACCGACGACGGTGATTTCCCCAGCGTAAACTGGCTGGTGCAAGCTTTTGTGGAGCCATTTGCCGATCCGGATGCGCCTGCCGCCCCCGCAAATCTCGTTCTGGAAGTTGGCGACCAGGGAGCCCTCGAAGCCACCGTGAGCTGGAACAACCCTGCAATAACCCTTGATAGCGAACCGCTTGATGATCTTGACCTGGTCTCCGTATTTCGCAATGGAGAACTTGTGCATACAATTACAAGCCCGGTTCCAGGAGCTGCCGAAAGCTTTTTTGACGACGGTATTGCTGAAGATGGCATCGTGGTGTATTCAGTGATCGGCGAAAACACTGCAGGAAACGGTCTATCTGCCACCGCACAGGCTTTTGTGGGTGAAGACGTGCCAGAAGCACCGGCATCCTTCTCGCTTACATCTGTTGCTGAAGGTGCTTCGCTGAACTGGGAAATACCAGCTGCAGGCCTCAACGGGGGCTTTTTCAGTGGTGAAAACATTGTTTATGACCTGGTTCGCATGCCCGGCGAAGTGCAAGTGGCCGAATCCCTTACTGAAACATCATTTACAGATACATCCATACCCGGTGCCGGCAACTATTTTTATCGTGTAACCGCCAGGAACGACAAAGGCACAGGTGGAACAGCAACCTCCAACACATTGTTCCTTACGCCGGAAGGCATTTCTGCGGTGGCTATCGGCGACGGTGATTTTTTGACCGGTATGCCCTATGACTTTTTCTGGGAATACAGCATTGTGCAAAATCTCTACTTTGCTGAAGAAATAGGATTGCCCGGTGCCATTATTACCGCCCTGCAGTATGAACATGTTTTTAATGCAGATGCCCTCAACAAGGACATCATGATCTGGTTGGGCGAAACCAACCAAAACAATCTCGAGGGAGGATACATTGACCCTGCCACGCTGCAACTCGTATTTGACGGTACGCTTGATTTCCCGGCAAATGAAACGGAGGTAATGGTTGCGCTCGACAATCCATACACCTATTCGGGAGGCAATCTCGTTGTGTATTCCATGAAGTCTGATTTCATGTGGTCAAGCGGCAAAAACTTCAAAAACACAATGGATGACCCCAACTTAATACGTTCTGTGCGTTCGCGCCGTGATTTCACCCCGTATGACCCTGTAAATCCCGGACAACCTGATCTGTTTCTTGCAGACTTTCCCAATATTACAATCTTCTTTTCAGATGATGGATTTGGTGCTTTGGAAGGAACGGTTGCCGATGGTGCAAATCCTATCGAAGGCGTGAAAGTCCAGGTGCTGGAAACCAACAGCGTGACCCACACAAACAACAATGGGTTTTTCCAGTTTGCTGCACTCCCACCGGGTAACTATGACGTGCTTTTTTCCAAATTTGGCTACGAGGATCTTTTGCTGGAGAATGTGATCATCGAAGAAGACGAAACCGCAGAGGTGTCAGTCACCATTACGGCATTGCCAACATTTAGCGTCGGCGGGACCGTAACGGGTAACGACGGCGAGTTTGTTGAAGGAGCATCGGTGATATTGGATGGTATTGATGAGTACGTTACTGAAACAGACGCCGATGGCGGCTTCTTTTTTGCTGAGGTGTTTGGAGGGACGTACGAACTCACTGTGTTGGCTTCAGGATATAATGTTTATCTGGAAAACAACCTTTTGATAAATCAGGACCTGGTTCTTGATATTGAGCTCGAAATAATAATCCTGCCGCCGGGTGGTTTGATCATAGATGCAGACAACCATGGTGCTGGCAATGCACTGTTCAGCTGGAATACCGTTGCTGATAGGGAATTCAGATACGACAATGGCACGCCGCAAAACTCACTGGGCACCTTTGATGCCAATTTAAATACAGTGATCGGTGCTGCACACCGTAATATTGCTGAGCTTTTCGAAATGTCGTGGATGATGCCGCTGGATGGCAGCGTGACGCCTTCAGAAGTAGTAAAAGTATGGGTTTTTGGTTTGGATGCAGCAGGCAACCCGAATCAAAACGATGTGCTATACAGCCAGGCGAATATAACGAATGCGCCCGGTGAATGGAATACTTATGCTTTCAGTCAGCCTGTATTTGCACCCAATGGTTTTTTAATGGGCATTTCAGTCAACGGCGACCTTATTATCGTTACCGATGACGGCAATGATCCCGACTGGCCATTTATTCCTGAAACCCAGTTTTATAATTTCAACGTTACATCCTCGCCGTTTACCCCCATTGAGCTAGCGGGCTTCGAATGGAACTTTTTTATTCGGGCAAACGGAATTGATCTTGGCGAAACCAATACACAGATAGCACAAGACCTTCCACAAAATGTTATTGGGTTCAATGTTTTCCTTGATGATCTGGAGAATTCTGTAGCTTTTGTAGAAGAAGAGGAGTACCTGTTTACCGGCCTTGATGAAGGCACTTACACCGCCGGTGTGCAGTCTGTTTACGCAACCGGCGAATCGGAGATCGTGACCATCGACTTCGAAATAGCTTTCCCGGTTGCTGTAACCCTGAACGTTACCACCACCACGGGTCAAAGCCCCGAAGGTGCAGTAGCACTGCTGACGGCCAATAACAGCCAGGGTGGTTTGGTTTATGAAGGCGTTGCCGGCACCGACGGCATCATCTTTTTCCCGGAAGTAAAAAAAGGAAGCTATATGCTGGAAGTCAGCCTTCTCAACCACACCACCTTCATGGATGAGGCC
>SKOK01000099.1 GCA_007120085.1 Bacteroidales bacterium
CAATTCAACACCCTTGAGGAAACCATCTATCACTACGTTACAGCTGTCCCAAATGACAGCAGCTATGCATATGTCAACGCCGGCGGACATTATGAGCATGGTTCAGAAGTAACCCTCCTTGCATTGGCAAATGATGGCTATGTATTCGAATACTGGACTGAAAATGAGGAAATACTTTTTGATGAAAACAACAACATCATAACAGACACCTATACCTTTATTGTAGAAGCGAGCAGGGAGCTGACTGCCCATTTTACCGAAGATATGCCTGTCATGCCGGATGTTTTGGTGCTGGATGAACAAACACACACAGGAGGCACTCAAATCTGTTATGATGCAATAGATACCATCATTGCCGGTGGCGGAAGTTTTATTGTTGAAAGTGGGTCCAATGTGCATCTGGTTGCCGGCCACAATATAATTCTTTTGCCGTGGAGCCACATCCACCAGGGCGCATTCCTCAACGCAAGTATCACGACTGATGGCAGCTTTTGCAATGAGGTTGACATGAAACACAGCCCGCTTGTTCTCATCAATGGAGATAGCAAAGAGGTTGAGTACACCACCCATGCCGTTGAGACTGATGACATGGCATATGAGAATGGAAGCAACCCTTCCAACGACAAGGTCATCGGCATGATTGATCAATCAGCCCCATCTTTTTTCAGCATTTATCCGAATCCGGCCAAAGATGCTTTCACCCTTGAACTGCATCATTTTCAAACAGATGAAACCTTTACAGCCGAGATCTATTGCATTCGCGGCCATTTATTAAAGAAGATCGATAAAATAGAGTCGCCTGAGACCATCATCTGGCTTGGAGGATTTGAGCCTGGTGTGCACTTCATAAGGGTGGGCAGTGAGTACCATTATGGAATACGGAAACTGGTAATTCATTAACTTAACAGGGATATCTTTTTTTGTATTGGGATTTGGATTAGCCAAACAACCCATGACACTTCTTTTGGCTGAATTTGATGCTAAAACCATCAGTGAACTGCTCCATGCCCGGAAGATGCCTTACACATCCTTAAGCTTACATTTCATTAAGATCAATTTTTAAAAGGTTTGAGTAATTATATTCCTGATTCGTTTGTACATATTTTTTTGTTAATTTTTTAGCCTGATTTTTAAATATTAAATAGAAAATTATTTAATTTTGGAAGAGTTTTCACTAATACACTTATGGTTTAATTTAAAAATTTGTGTCATGAAATCTGGAGTTGCATTTGTATCAGGATTGCTGTTATTGTTTAGTTTTGCGCTCAATGCGCACAATGATGATGAAAAAACAGGGCCTTTACTTAAGTTTGCCAACAAGAACCATGATTATGGAACGGTTTACGTGGATGAAATGCCCAACACGAAGTTAGACATTGCCTTTAGCAACCAGGGCGACGAGCCATTGATCCTAAGCAATGTGCGCGGATGTTGCGGAACCAGGATAACCAAGTGGCCAAGGGAGCCCATTTTGCCGGGAGATGAGGGTACGATCTCAATACAGTTTAGTCTTGCCGCAAAACCACAGCGGATCAGCAAAACCGTTACTGTAACTTACAACAATGAAGCAGAGCCGGTTGTACGGTACAGGATCGTTGGTCAGGTTGTTGAGCGCGAATAGATTTTCAAAAGTCTGGTTTCCGTAAACTTTCTTAATATTCATTGATGGCTGTCCGGTAAACTTTCGTTATCCGTGCCCGGGCCGTTATTATAGACAATTGGTTGGTTGTAAAAAACCACTGGATAAACCCTGACACATAGAAACCGGAATCTATGATCATCAGGCTTCATGACTGAAAACCTGTTTTTCCTGTCCTTGTCTGAACTGGGAAGACCTGCGGAGGTGGTTATATAAACAACTCCAATTATCTCAAACTGTGACTGAAACCCAAGCAAAACACAGGATACTGATATGGAATTGAACAGCAAATAGAAGGCAAAGACTCATAACTTATAACTTCTCCGCCATTTCTAATCACAACTTTTAGCATTCTTTCAAAGTTGTAATAACCATTTGGTGTGTTCTGATTCGGCACACCACAAAAAACAGCATCTGCGAGTAGAAATATTTTCATTTCCACTTTGTCACCGTGTTCTTTTTGAAGTGTCATAGCCATTCTCAAAGCGTTGTATGCTTTCTTCAAAGATCCTTGCCGAAAAACTCAAAAAAAAGATGTGGGACATAGTTGTTTTTTGGGGAAAGTGTTAAGCAAATAATATGGGGACAAAATGGGGAAACTCTTTAAAACAAAAACGCAACCAACTGTTATTCTGTTGATTGCGTTTAATCTCAGTCGGGGTGGCAAGATTCGAACTTGCGACCTCCTGCTCCCAAAGCAGGCGCGCTAACCGGGCTACGCTACACCCCGAAATATGCTGGCGGAGAGAGGGGGATTCGAACCCCCGGTACCCTTCTCGAGTACGGCAGTTTAGCAAACTGCTGGTTTCAGCCACTCACCCACCTCTCCTATTTCAACGAACTATATTTTTTTGTGAATAGTACGGCTGTTTAGTCCCGTACATACGGGACTGGTTTCAGCCA
>SKOK01000256.1 GCA_007120085.1 Bacteroidales bacterium
CAACAAACGCTTCCCTGAACTGGTCTTCAAATCGTTTTACGAGGTAATCACAGCCATGATTAAACAGACGCTGGTTATTTTCACCTTTTGTATATGCAAATTTATGAACATATCCGTTATCATTTTGCTTTTGCATCAGTGAAGCGGCCTCGAGCATGACATCTGCCGGGCTTTCATAGCCATTGCTAACGCCTGCCTGCTCAAATAGTGACTTAAGCTGTTCAAATGAGCTGTATTCCAGTTGGTTGTTAGCGACGGCATCAAATTGCTGAATAAACTTCTGGGTGTTGGTAAAGCTGCCACCTGTTTCAAAGTGCAGGGAAGCAGGCAGCACCAGGTCGGCTTCCCTGGCCGTCTCACTTAAAAAGATATCTTGCACCACGATGAAGTCGATTTTGCCCAGCAGGTTTTTGATCTCTTCTGCATTATTGGCACACCCAAGCGGGTCTTCACCAAAAATGAATGCATTCTTGATTTTTCCCTCTTTCAATAGTTCGTATTGTTGCTCATTGACATTGGCCGGGATCTCGTCTTTATCCCAAATGTCCTTCAAAGCAGATAATGTGATTTCGTCCCGGACATTTTGGCCGCCAACGGTTTTGCCTGGTGTGGCTCCCATGTCGAACAATCCTTGCGCATTGTTTTTTGCTTTCAGAGAAATGAGTCCTGACGCTGACTTGCCGGTTTTTCCGGTAATATAACACAAGTTGCGCAATTCCATGCATGCTTCTCCGGACAGATTTTTTTCTGAATACATTACAACAGAATGTGCTTCTTTGTTGAATTCATCAGCAAACCGTTGCAGCTCATCCTTTGTCACTCCGGCTTTTTCAAGCATCTCAAGAAAGTTTTCCTTCAAAATCTCTTTCCGATAAGCCTCAAGACCTTCACAATGATCATCAATAAATACCTGGTTTTCCTGTTTGTTGAGAAGCAAGTAGTGGATTGCCGCTTTTATGAAGTAATAACTGGATCTGATCCTGGTAACTGCATTGGCTTTATGAGCCATCGCGCTGTTTTCCCTGGTTGTGATCAGTTCAAGCGGGATATTATTGCGGAAATGTGCGTTGAAAGCATAAAACCCAGCTACCGCATTTTCTTCATTTACTTCGCTGTCCAATATGTAAATGCGTTTGGCCATTTTGAGTTGTTCCAGCGGCACGTTGTAATGGCTGTTAGCAAAATATCCATCACCGCGGTTCATGTAATGGAAGCTGCTGACATTGTTTGTTTTGGCTCCGGCACGCGCCAGCTTTTGCACCATATAGATTTCTTCATTGGTAAGCCGGGCACCTGCAAAAAAGCCATTCTCTTCAGCATGAACAGCTTGTAATTTTTCCCTGATGATGGAGAAAGCTTCTTCAAAGGTGATTGGTTCGAACTGGCCATTTACCTTTTTCAGCGGTTGTGTCAGGCGGTTTTTATCGTTAAGATATTGATAACCAAATTTCGCAAACCTGCAAATGCTACCATCCTTATTCACCAGGCCTTTGCTTCCCGTTACCCGTGATACAAAACCTGTCTTGTGGTGCAGGGTGATTTCGCAGCCAATGGAGCAATAGTTACAGATGGTGTTGACACTTTCCGTTTTTACCGGCATGGTCTTGAAGGGCACATTTTCAGTGATGGCCCCGGTGGGACAGGTGTCAATACACAGTCCGCAGGATTCGCAGTTCGTGTTTTGCAACGGACCATCCATGCTTGGAGCCACATAGGTTTCAAACCCACGGTTCACGAGCCCCAGGGCGTTGGCGCCGTTCACTTCGGAGCAGATGCGTATGCATCGTGAGCACAGGATGCACTTATTGTTATCGATCTCAACAAATGGATGATCAAAGCTTACCTGGTGCTTTTTGTAATCCCCGCCAAAGCGTTTTTGTTCTGCCTGGTAGTCATTGGCATACTTCTTCAGGTCGCAGGTGTGCAATTCAGAGCAACCGCATTCGAGGCAACGCATTGTTTCCTTGATGGCTTCCTCGTCGGTATATCCCAGCTCCACTTCATCGAAATTATCACGCTTTTCGGGTTCCAGCGTAGGCATTTCTTTCCTGTCCTGGTTGACGAACGAGTCTTTATAATCGCCATCCTGCTGTTTTTCGAAATTATCCTTTTTGCTTAGAAACTCTTTAACAGCGGGTGTTACCTCTTTCACTTCGAGGTATTTGCTACAGCTTTCGGCGGCAATCTTTCCTTGTGCGATGGCTTCGATTAGGGTGGCAGGGCCGGTTACCCCATCACCGCAGGCAAAAACATTCTTTATGGATGTTTGGAGCGTGCCCCTGGCAGCATCGATATCACCCCAGCGGTTAAGTTTGAGAGGCGCTTCAGCGTGATGGCTGATATCGTCCATAAAGTTCACCACGGTCTTTTGTCCGATGGCTGCCAGGATAATGTCGAGTTCCACATCAAACTCTGAGCCTTCAACTTTTACTGGCCGGCGACGACCTGAGGCATCGGGTTCTCCCAGCTCCATGCGGATACAGGTCAGCGTTTTCAGTTTGCCAGTTTCATCCTTGTTGACTTTGG
>SKOK01000015.1 GCA_007120085.1 Bacteroidales bacterium
CCCTTTTAAGAAAACCATCCCTTCTTTCTTTCATGCCTGATTCGAAATTCAAACCATCCTGGTTTTCCCCGTTTGGGACGGCAAAGATACAAATTCTTTTTTATTCAAAACAAAGTTTTTTTGAAAAAAATTTGGAAATCCCTTATCAAAAATACCAACGCAATGAATGTTTGAAGGTTAAGCAGCACCCAGGACACACAATCCCAATGTCATTCACGCATTGTGGCCACCGCATTTTCGCGGGGGCTTCCCACTCAGAATGACAGGAGGCTCCGAACCAGAAACCAGAAACCCGTAATCATAAATTGGCTATTCCATCATTGCAGCCACAATCTTTTCAACACTCACGTCTTCAGCCTCAGCTTTGAAGTTGCGGACGATGCGATGTCGGAGCACTGAATAGGCAATGGCATTCACATCCTCAATGTCTGGGGCATATTTACCATTAAGTGCGGCATGACATTTTGCTCCAATTATGAGGTACTGTGAAGCCCTGGGGCCCGCGCCCCAATGGATGTACTCAGTGGCCATTTCGTGGGCTTTGGCTGTAGCAGGACGGGTTTTGGAAGCCAGGTTGACAGCATACTCCATCAAGTTATCAGTGACGGGGACTTTCCTGACAAGATCCTGGAAGAATATTATCTCTTCGGCTTCCATCATCACATTCAATGACACCTGCTTATTGGAGGTAGTGCTTTTAACTACCATTAATTCTTCATCATAACTCGGGTAGTCGAGATACACATTGAACATGAAGCGGTCGAGCTGCGCTTCAGGCAAAGGATAAGTCCCTTCCTGTTCGATGGGGTTCTGGGTGGCAAGAACAAAAAACGGATCCTGAAGTTTATGGGTCGTACCTGCCGCTGTTATAGATCTTTCCTGCATGGCTTCCAGCAGAGCAGACTGTGTTTTTGGGGGTGTTCTGTTGATCTCATCTGCAAGTATGATATTTGCAAACAGCGGACCTTTTACAAAGCGGAAGTTCCTGGTTTCGTCAAGTATCTCTGTACCGATGATGTCTGATGGCATAAGGTCAGGGGTGAACTGTATACGGCTGTATTTGAGTCCCAGCACATTGGAAATGGTGTTGACCAGCAAGGTTTTTGCCAGACCCGGTACACCAACCATCAGACAGTGTCCCTTACTAAAAATTGAAATAAGTACATTTTTTACGACTTCTTCCTGCCCAATAATCACTTTTCCTATCTCCTGCCTCAGCAAATTATACTTTTCTGCAAAGGCATCCAGGGCTTCAACATCAGAATTATATTTCATAAACAATTTAATTTTAAAAATAAACAATTTACTGCAACCACTTTATTTCAAAGTCGCAATCAGCATAATTTTCATGTATGTGTACATATGTGCTTTGCAGCCTTCGCTCCACCCACCTTTTAATGGCTCTTTGATTTTTCTCTTGCAGTGCCAAACGCTGAATAAAGTCGTAGTCTTGCTGAAGGTTGGCGCGATGCGGTTCTATCCTGTCTCTGACAGTTACTATTTTAAAAGCCTGCTTCCCATCGTTGGTCATTGTTTGAATCGGCCTGGAAATTTCGCCAATTTCCAAACGGTCAACGACAAAGAATATATTTGGCTCAAGGTCTTCACTCTTAAATCTGGTCGTACCTGTGAACGGGTTTAGCATGGCACCACCGCTCCTGCCGCCGGGATGTTCAGAAAACTTTCGTGCTGCTTCCGCAAAGGTCATATCGCCACGCATGATTACTGTTCGTATGCTATCCAGCTTATTTCTTGTTTGTTGCTCTGTTTCTGGCGAAGCCTTTGGCTGCAGCAAAAGATGTCGCACATTGATCAGTTCGCCTCTGCGCGCAATTAATTGAATAATGTGAAAGCCGGATATTGTTTCTACAATTTCAGACAACTCGCCGGGTTGCAGGCTGAAAGCCACTGCTTCAAACTCAGGGTGAAGGTCGCCCCTGCCATAAAACCCAAGCTCACCACCCCGGCGGGCAGAACCGGCATCATCAGAATACAATATGGCTAGGGTATTGAAGCTCTCACCGTCCAGGATGCGCTGGCGGAAACCCTCCAGGCGTTGTTTCAATGCATTGATCTCCTCTTCAGGTATGGGCGGCTCAATTAAAATCTTCGACAGCGACATCTCGCTCTCAACCATCGGGATATCGTCTTCCGGCAGGTTTTCAAAAAAAGTTCTTACCTCAGATGGCGTGACGGTCACGTTCCGGGTGATCTCTGCCTCCATTCTGCGACTTATCTGTTGCTCCCTTATGGGGTCGCGAAATTCCTCACGCAGTTCCTCAATGGTTTTTCCGTAATATTCTTCAAGCCGCTCTCTTGACCCGATTTGCTGGATAAAATACCGCATGCGTCTTTCAATTTCCTGTTCCACCTGCAGTTCACTTACTTCAACACTATCAATAAGCGCCTGGTTGTAAAGAAGCTTCTGAAACATTATATCATCAAGCAGAACACAATCAGGATTGGTGCCCAAATCCATTCCCTGGGCTTCCAGCATGCGGCGCTGTTCAATAATGTCTGACTTCAGGATGGCGCTGTTTCCTATCACAGCCACGACCTGGTCAACGATAACCCTTTCCTGCGCAATGCCATAGGGAATTAAGACATGCACTGTCAAAAGCAAAAAGAGTGATGCATATAAAAAAAATGTCTTCATAGACTTATAACTTAGGCTATTAAATAAAAATATCATCACAGAAAGCTTTCAATTCGATTGGATTCGATGGCCTGGTTGAAAAAATCCCGCCGTCTTTCCTCGATGAATTGCTTTTTTCTTTGATTTAAAACTAAAATTCGAATATTCTCACGCTCAAAATCCAAAGGTGATAAATCACCGCTAAGCTTGTGATCGTGAATATATAAAAAGTAACGGAAATAATCGTCTGTTATTTCCGAGAAGCGATTGTTGCGAAGGAATGCCACATGGTCGTTAATGCTCATTGGCATATCTCTCAAGATGTCACTGAAAAGCATCCATGAGTCATGGTTTATGTAATAAGTAGCTGCATGCTGAAGGCAAATTTCCTCAAGTTCAACCAGCACATCGGGGTCTTCAGATCGGTACAAACTACGTATTCGGTTATTTTCCCGGCTACGGAGCGGCATCTTAATATACGTTGCCCTGACAATATGATCCCTCAGGATGAAGTAACCCTTATTTTCTTCGTAATAGCCATACAATTGGGCATCGGTAACAACTGTATCCATATCTTCACTTACCAGCAACGACTCATACTTGTGAATTATGAGCGCATTCCTGTAATCCTTCACACGTTGTTCAATGCCAATTTCCTCAATTGGCATGGTTTGCAGTGCATGATGAAGGAACACCTGGGCCGTCAGCCAATTATCCACATATCTTTTTACAAATGTGGCACTGTCGGCTGGGTCTGCTCCAGATGGAATCAAACCCTGGATATCCTCCAGGTATAACCTGTTATTATATGCCTTTGCTATCAAAGTATTGTCAGAACGAAAGTCCATCAGATCACAGGATCCTGCCAAAAACATGACAACAGCCAGAAAGGAGATCATCCTGACAAAACGATATTTAGCAATGGGCATATTAAATGTCACGACAATTCTTTTAATCAACACTGATAAGGGGCAGCAACTCGCGATTCACGTGTATATTAAATTTCTTTCTTAAATCGCCTACCCAGTTTTTTTCGAGGTAATTCTGATATTCAGCGATAATGGCTCCCCTGTTTTCATTAAGGCCTTCCCAGTTAAATTTTTCAGCATAGTCCTCATAAAAAGACCTCAAGGCTGTTGTGTCAGCCGTGGCTTTAGACCACACTTTCTGATCAGTAATTTCAAACAGGAGAATGCCATCGTGATATTCCTGCATAATCTGACGAAATGCAGGATATTTAGTTTCCAGCTGACTGTCTTCAAATGCGATTATTTCCTTCGTTATAAATTCATTGTATATTTTATTCACATAATGAGAGATTTCCATCGGGTTTTGCCTTCGCTGCGTTTCATCAATGTAGTTGGCGAAATCCTGCTGTGAAAACGATATGGTGGCAAAACTCACCAGCTCATGATTAAACTCATCAGCCAGGCTCCTGTCCCACTCACCGGCAAACACAGTTTCATCAAGCACCTCATAGAACGCCTCCAATGCGGGCATATTCAACTTTAAGTTATATTCCTTTTTGAGTCTTTGAATCACGACTTCCTGGCCCAGCCTGGACCGGGTATCGCGCTGTATTCGTCTTCTAAGATCCTCTTCAACTTCTTCAAAAGGTTGGGGAGGATTTTTTTCCACAAGTTGAATAATATGCCATCCAAAGTCAGTGCGCAATGGACCTGTCATATCTCCTGCTTCATCCAGCTTGCTGATTGCCTCAATGAACTGGGGCACCATCCTGTTCGATGTAAAAGGGGGCATAATTCCATTATTTTGCGCTGATTGCCGGTCTTCTGAGAACTCTGCTGCCAGCTCACCAAGCTCAGCGCCATCTTGTATCATTTGATAGATTTCATGAATTCGTTGCTCTTTGGCCTCAAGCTCCTCTTCTGGCATTCCTTGCGGTGTCATCAGCATAATATGCGCCACCTGTGCTGTTCCCATGGCCGGCAAACGATCATTAACCTTAACTATGTGATAACCAAAAGATGTCCGGGCAGGAAGAGAAATCTCTCCGGGAGAAGTATTGTAAGCGGCGGTTTCAAATGGATATACCATATTAAACACAGTAAAATACCCCAGATCTCCGGCATTGCCTCTTCGTGCAGGCTGTTGTGGTGTACCTTCCCTGTCGCTTGCAGACGGATCATCTGAATAATGACGCGCCAGATCAGCAAATGATTCGCCTGAAAGGGCACGTTCGCGGATCTCCATCAACCGGTTGTAGGTCTCAAGCGTATCTGCAGGTGGTGCATGCTCTGAGAGGTTCAACAGGATATGAGATGCCCTGATGTCGTATTGCATGCGCTCATAAGCCTCATGAAGCAACTGGTCTGTCACCTCATTATCTACAAGGTACTGTTGTGCCAGCTGTTGCCGGTAGCCTTTTAACTCTTCCACAAAGCTGGTCAGGGTATCAAGTCCCCTGGATTTTGCTTCCAGCACTTTCAATCTGAAATCGATATACATTTCAAGATATTCTTCAGGCGTCTTGGGGTCGGCGACTACTGATTCCACATTGCTTTTTCTGTATATCTCCTCAAATTCAGAAAGTGTAATCTCCTCGCCTTCAATCCGGATAAAAACAGGATCGTCATAATTTGATGCTACGGATTTACCTGCAGAAAACAAAATTGCAAATACAACAAGCAACAAAAAAGGTTTCAAATGATTCATATTGATTAGTTTTGGGTTTTGATGTTCTCTTTCAATCAGCAAAAAAATATATAATGATTGCTTTTCGCTTAGCGACTATAGTTTGGCGCTTCTCTTGTGATGGTCACGTCGTGCACGTGGCTTTCCCTGTAACCTGCATTGGATATCCTTATGAACTTTGCCTGTTGCAGGGTTTTGATGTTGGGTGCGCCGCAATACCCCATTCCTGCACGCAATCCACCTACCATCTGGTGTATTACTTCTGACAGTGTCCCCTTATATGGCACCCTGCCTACTATCCCTTCGGGTACCAGCTTTTTGATATCATCTTCCACATCCTGGAAATAACGGTCCTTTGAACCTTGCTGCATCGCTTCGATGGAGCCCATTCCCCGGTATGTCTTGTACTTGCGGCCTTCATATATGATGGTTTCGCCCGGTGATTCTTCAACACCGGCAAACAGCGAACCTGCCATGATGGAAGATGCTCCGGCTGCTATGGCTTTCACTATGTCACCAGTGTAACGAACACCCCCATCAGCAATTACAGGGATGCCAGTATCTTTCAGCGCAGCGGCCACATCATAAATGGCTGTTAGCTGCGGCACACCAACGCCTGCCACGATGCGAGTGGTACAAATGCTTCCGGGGCCAATGCCCACCTTTATGCCGTCGGCTCCGGCCTTCATAAGGTCGCGGGCGGCGGCTGCCGTGGCAATGTTTCCGGCTACCAGGTCCAGCTCAGGGTAAGCTTTTTTGATGGCACTCACCATCTCAATAACTCCTTTTGAATGACCATGAGCCGTATCAACCACGACTGCATCCACATCTTCAGCTACCAGGGCAGCCACGCGTTCCATTGTGTCGGGTGTAACACCAACAGCGGCGGCAACGCGCAAACGGCCGCGGGCATCCTTACAGGCATTGGGGCGTTCCTTTATTTTTATAATGTCACGATAGGTGATCAATCCCACCAGGTGATAATCTCCATCAACAACGGGTAGTTTCTCAATTTTGTGTTCCTGCAATATCTTTTCTGCAACTTCAAAATCAATAAACTCTCTGGTTGTAACAAGGTTATCGCTTGTCATAACCTTGTCAACCGGCTTCTCGAGGTCTTTTTCAAACCGCAGGTCCCGGTTGGTAACGATCCCCACCAGCACGTTATTATCATTAACGACAGGTATGCCACCGATCTTATATTCATTCATCAGCCGCAAAGCATCGCCAATCAGGGAATCCTCGTGCAGTGTGACAGGGTCAATGATCATTCCGTTTTCGGAGCGCTTCACCTTACGGACTTTTATGGCCTGCTCGGTGATGGTCATATTCTTGTGCAGTACGCCTATACCCCCCTCCTGGGCGATCGCTATCGCCATCCTTGACTCTGTAACCGTGTCCATGGCAGCTGAGACAACAGGTATTTTGATCTGGATGTTTCGGGAAAAATATGTGCTTACATCCACCTGGCGTGGCAACACCTCAGAATAAGCAGGAACTAACAATACATCGTCGTATGTGAGTCCTTCCACAGTGAACTTATTGGGATCAGGATGCATAGAAAGTGGTTTTTGTTTAATCTGCAAAAGTATGAAAAATATGGGAGAGTGGCATGGCATAAAATTATTTTCGAATTGTCTATTGTTTGTCTATTGGTAAAAAAATGATTGTAAGCGAGGTGGCCGTAACTTTATTGTCATGGGAATAAAACCGGGATTATGTTGGTGCATAAGCAAATAATAGTAAAAGGCAAGGTAGAGAATACCGGGTTTCGATTGCATGCGCTGAGGGGAGCTTCTGTTTGTAAAATAAAAGGTGCAGTATGTCAAAAGGATGGTGATGTCATCATAGATGCAGAGGGTGAACCCGATGCCATTGATCACTTCACGGAATGGTGCAGGCAGGGAACAACGTTCAGCCGGATAAGCTCAGTCGAAGTCGTTAATAAAGAAGTTTTTGGATTTTCGGATTTCAAGATATCATGAAATCATCATATAATGTCCTATCCCTTAATTTTCCGGCACTGCAACTAAACTCAAAATCTTTGAATGCATAGTTCGCAACAACAAAATTCATGCATCATAAAGCAAATATCATGAAAACAAAACGATTCATCATTGCATTCATGATCAGCTTCACAGGCCTGATCACGTCACCTCATTCGCAGGCACAACCCAATGAATTTCTGCTTATTAAGCATGAAACCAGCGAGAGGAAAGACATGGTTACTACCCTCGGTTTTATTGAACACCTGGATGCTGTTGCCCGATTCAGGGAGGTTGAACTCAATGAGAACATCAAATCAGTTTACTCCATTGCAGTTGAAGACCTGGTTGTTCTTAATCTATTTGGTGACAGTGAATATACTGCTGAGGTACAAAAGGTTGAAAAGATCATGGAAGACAATGTAACCATTACTGCAAAGCTACTTTCATATGATTTTGCCTACATGATAATTTCCACTACCGAAGGTCGGTCACTTGTAACCATAAGGGTTCACGAACTCAGCAGGATATATCAGATCATCAGTGATCCATCCGGTCTCAATTATTATCTCATTGAATTAGATCTTAAAAAAATGATTACTGAAGATGAGCTTCCTGCCCAGAAACCGCCTGCTCCAACACCCTATGACATTGAAGAACAAAAACGGGTTGAGAAAGAGCTAGAAAACAAAAGCACCGGGCCATGGGACCCCGCCACCATTGACGTAATGATGGTTTACACCCAGGCAGCACGCACCTGGGGCAATAATAACGGAGGGATACGGAACCTGGTAGCTACGGCAATTGCCGATGGAAATGTAATTCTTAGCAATAGCAATACAGTCGCCAGCTTCAGGCTTGTCCACAATGCTGAGGTTAATTACACGGAGAGTCCAAGTTTACGGGTTGATCTCAGGCGATTAACTACCTCAGCCACCTTCCAGCCCTGGGGGAGTTCCTGGACACTGGATGGTGTTGCTTACAACATGCTTGGATTTATGAATGGCGTTCACACATGGCGTAATACGTATGGTGCTGATCTTGTATTGCTTTTTACTGCTACCGGTTCGGGGATAGCCTGGATACTTGATGATTTGGCAGGAATGCCCAATTATGGGTTTTCGATATCGAATATCAGCCGTCTTTGGAGCTATACACCAACACATGAAAAAGGACATAACTCGGGCTTACACCATCATAAACAACAAACCGATGATCCTGGACCGACGAATTGGGGAACATCCTGGCCGGCGAACACGTGGTCGGCCGGATGGAGATGGCAGGGATCAGACAATGTATGGTATCATTCTGTAATGAGTTACACATGGGGTGATCCGGATGGAGGCAGGGTACCACATTACTCGAATCCCTCAATAAACCACATGGGGCAACCGACCGGACATGCAGCAGATGGCAATAACGCAAGGACACTGAGAACGACAAAACATGTTCTGGCAGCATATCGATCAACTGCATCCATAAACTGCGTGGAATGCCCGGGATATGATTTTATAATACATCCCGGAAACTCCTGGTTAACACACGCATCATCTGTAGTTACAACCGGCTGTAAGATTTACAGGGTTGCAGTGCAAAAGGGGCGAACTTACACCTTCAAGACAGGTTGCGGAGATGGTGCAACGGCTTCATTTGACACTTTTATGCATCTTTTCAACAGCAATTGCGAGGAGGTTGCTACGGATGACGATGGCTGTGAGAACCTTCGCTCAATTATAACATGGACAGCCACATATACAGGTTATGCCTATGTAAAGATCCGAGGGTTTGGAGGCGCACCCGGAAATTACATCATGGCATACCAAAGATCTGATGATCTGACCTGGACCGGTGCTCTAAGTACGAACTGGCATAATACGGGAAACTGGGATGGCAATGTGATACCAGACAACACATTTAACGTCATTATTCCTGGTGGCACTTTGCGTCAACCTGGTATCTTTATAAGCAATGCAAGCTGCAAAAACCTGACTGTCAACACAAGTGCCTCTTTAAGCATTGGAGGTACCGAACTTGCTGTGAGCAATGATATGATTGTTCATGGTTTGCTTTCCATGTATAACAACACAGGAGTATTAAGTGTCAACGGAGACGTTTCCTGGGGGGCAGGTTCATCTGCCAATTTCTCAGCCAGTACGGTTTTCTGGGTATATGGCAACTGGACATTTCAGGCTGGTTCAAATGCCAATCTGGCCAACGGCGTAGTTGCTTTTACCGGCTCTTCTGATAAATTTGTCAGATCTTATTCGGCAAGCTCTTCCTTTAACAACATCAGCAGTTATAAAACCTCAGGCAGTCAGATCGGCATTAGTGGCTGGTCAACCCAACCACTCACCATAAACGGAAATATCTATGTCCATCCCAATGCAAAATTCGGGATTTACTCACTCCAGGATGTGATCCTCAAAGGCAACATGAACAGCAACGGCACATTCATCAGCAATTTTGGTACTGTGGTTTTGAATGGCGCCCATCAAAACCTGCGAATGAATGCCGGCGATTATTTTAACAATCTGACCTTTAATCAGTCGGGTACTGTAA
>SKOK01000110.1 GCA_007120085.1 Bacteroidales bacterium
TCGTTGGTGAGCAGCAGCAGCCCTGTAGTGTTGCGGTCGAGGCGTCCAACGGGGTAAAGCCTTTCCTTGAAGGCATTGCCAAGCAGGTGCAGGACGGTACGGCGTTGTTGCGGATCGTCGGTGGTGGTGATATAGTCTTTGGGCTTATTCAACAGGACATATATTTTTTTTTCGTTAATGAGCCTTTCGCCGTCGTATTGAACCACGTCGCCGGGCATCACTTTAGTACCCAGTTCGGTAACGATCTTTCCATTGATCTTGATGGCGCCATTGGCGATAAGCACGTCGGCTTCGCGGCGCGAGCATACGCCTGCATTGGCAATGTATTTGTTTAGCCTGACAGACAGATCTGCGGGCTTTTTATCCTTTTGTTTGCTGACAGGTCTGCCGGGTTTCTTCCGGATGGGGCCTCTGGATGCTGATTGTCTGTGTTTCATTGTTTTAAGTAAAAAAGCCAAAAAAAGGCGCGATTGCGCCTTGGTATAACGTTTATGTAACTGACTTTATTCCGTGAGGGCGTTTAATTTGTCAAATGATTCGTTAATTTTGGTAATCAGTTCCTGGTAAACGGACCTGTAATAGGTTCGCAGGTTCTTGTGTGCTTCAGTAAGCCTGGGGTTATTTACCTTGTCAATGATTTCTTCGCGGAAGATCAGCATTTCTGCAATCATATTGTCAATCTCTTCCTGGTGCTTGTTATCTCCAAGCTCTTTGCGCATTAAACAGGTTCCCAGGACTTCATCAACCAGGAAGACAATATCTTTTTTCAGATTCTTTTTACTGGCCATTACAGTAATATTTTTTAATGAATAATGTATTAATTGAAATCAATGATTTTTACATCAAATATGAGCACTGAGTTTCGCGGAATGCTTCCCCTTGCATAGCTGCCATACCCCAGTGCTGAGGGAATGAGAATTTTTCCTTCCCCGGACCGGCGAAACTGCCTGATGCCTATTGAGAAACCTTGCACTGTGCCGGGCAAGTAAAGACTTGCTCCTTCACCCGAGTCGAATACGTTGCCATTGAGCAGGTAGCCTGTATAGTTAAGCTTGACGGTGCTGTTTTCTGAAGGGTGGGCTCCGATTCCCTCTTCTTCTATCACCACAAAGACACCCGACTCTAATTCCAGGTAGTCGAGTTCATTTTCTTCCAGGTATTCTAGAATTTTTTCCCTGTCACGCTTCGCAATGTATTCAGGATCATCTCGCCTGCAAGATCCGAAAACCATCATCACGGATAAAAGCAGGGATGCGGTATAAATCAGATTTCGCGAATTAATTGCCATTTTGAATTGATTGTTTGTCTTAATTTTGGGTACAAAGATAATAAAAAATCAATCAACATTGTCGTGTAAAAAAGAATTATTTGACTTAATTTGTGTTTTTTTGTCTGCTGACTCATTCAGTGTAAACCTGGAAACTTGTGATTCGTGGCTGGCAGGAATAGGATTCAGGCTAACATTCCTTCTTACGAAGGCAGGTTGTTTTTCGAGGTCAGCAAGGCCTTCGGGTGTTTTCATCTGTATGCTCAGGCTTTTGAGTCTTTCTTCTCTTTGTTTGATTTTAAAGTATTTGTCATCGTCGTAAGGCGACTGATCCTGTTGTTCTGCTTCTTTTTCTGTTTGGGGTTTTCCGGCTGCGATTTTTTGTTTGAAAGCGTTGATGTGTTCAGCTGAAATCATTCTTCTGCCGGCATGATGGTTGTCGTTGTTGTGAGCTGGCTCCTCAGTTATTTTTTTCAGCTCTATGGTTTCAATCCTGGTGGTTTCTTTTGTTTCCTGCTTTTGCTGGTTGCCGGTCCGGGTGTCTTCAATGTCGAAGGGAATCACTTTTTTTGCAGGTGTTTTTTCGAACTCATGTAGTTTGTTGCTGGTGTCGAATCCGGTTGCTACGAGTGTTACGCTGAGCTGTTTATCGAGTGATTCATCATTGTTGAGTCCCCATATGATTTCGGCGGTTGAGCCTGCTTCGTTCTGGATATAATCTGTGATCTCAGTGATTTCGTCCATCAGCACCTCTTCCTTGCCGCTTGAGATATTCAGCAGGATGTTTTTTGCACCTATGATCTGGTTGTCGTTGAGCAGCGGCGATGAGAGTGCTGCTTCTACGGCATTGATAGCCCTGTTTTCTCCTTCGGCGCTGCCGCTGCCCATAATGGCCACGCCACTGTTTGACATTACCGTGCGTACGTCGGCAAAATCCACGTTGATATTGCCTGTCAGGGTGATGATCTCCGCAATTCCTTTGGCACCGGTGGTGAGCACATTGTCGGCCCTTGCAAAAGCTTCCGATACGCTGAGGTTTCCATAGAGCTCGCGCAGGCGATCATTACAGATGATCAGCAGGGTATCAACATTTTCTGAAAGCTCCCTGATGCCTTCTTCGGCTTGCAGCCGACGCTTACGGCCTTCAAACGAAAACGGGATGGTTACAATGCCCACGGTGAGGATGTTCATCTCCTTCGATGCTTTTGCAATAACCGGTGCCGCACCTGTGCCGGTGCCACCACCCATCCCGGCTGTGATGAAAAGCATGTTGGTGTTTGTTCCAAGCGCTTCCTTGATGCGCTCAATGTCTTCGATGGCTGCCTTCTTCCCGGTGTCGGGAATACTGCCGGCACCCCGGCCCTCAGTAAGGTTCACCCCAAGCTGTATCTTATTGGGTACCGGACTTGCATCAAGGGCCTGTGAGTCTGTGTTGCACACAAAGAAGTTTACCCCCTCAATGCCTTGCCTGAACATATGGTTAACGGCATTGCTGCCACCGCCACCAACACCAATTACCTTGATGATGCTGCTTTGGTTCTTTGGGAGGTCAAAATTTATCATATCAGTTGTCATAATGTTAAGTATTTATATGTATTAGAAATTAATTAATATCAAACGATCAGCCTTCAATGTCTTTCTCGAAAAAATCTTTGCCTTTACTTAAAAACTGTTCGAAAAAGCCAACTTTTGTGTGCCGTTTCTTTTCTCTACCCTGATTTTTATACTTTTTGATGTATTCATTATGTTCAAAGCCCTTGAGTACAAGTCCCACACCTGTTGCGTGCATCGGGCTGGCCACTTCGCCGCTTGGAGTTTTGGCAAGGTGCTCATTGGGATAGCCTATGCGGGTTGCCATTCCTGTGATGAATTCGGTGAGTTGTGCCACGTGTTTCAGCTGGCTTCCACCTCCTGTGAGTACAATGCCGGCGATTAATTTTTTTTCGAAACCCGAGGCTTTGATCTCGTAGTAAATATGTTCGATGAGTTCTTCCATACGCGCCTGAATGATATGAGCCAGGTTTCTCAGCGATATCTCCCTTGGTTCGCGGCCTCTCAGCCCGGGAATGGAAACGATCTCTTCGTCTTTATTCTCGCTGGCCAATGCCGACCCAAAGCTTATTTTCAGGGCTTCCGCCTGCCTGCGGATGATGGCGCAGCCTTCTTTGATATCTTCTGTGATCACATTGCCACCCAGTGGGATCACTGCCGTGTGCCTGATGATCTCATCCTGGAAAATAGCCAGATCGGTAGTGCCGCCGCCAATGTCAACCAGCACCACTCCAGCCTCCTTCTCCTGGTCGCTCAGCACGGCCTCAGCAGAAGCCAGCGGCTCAAGGATGAGCTCGGAGATCTCCAGCCCCGCCTTCGTAACGCACTTGTCGATATTTTTTGCAGCAGCAACCTTGCCGGTGATGATATGAAAATTGGCTTCCAGGCAGTTGCCTGCCATCCCAATGGGCTCCCGAATGCCCTGTTGCCCGTCAATGATGTACTCCTGCGGTATCACATGGATGATGTCTTCGCCGGGAGGCAATGCCAGTTTGTACATATTGCCAATCAAGTTGTTGACGTCGTCTTGCTGTATCTCTTCGTCGATGCTGCTTCGCATGATGTTGCCACGGTGCTGCAAACTTCGAATATGCTGACCCGCAATGCCAACATTTACAATTTTGATGTCCACCTGCGAACTGGCCTCGGCATCCTTTACAGCCTTTTGAATGGAGCTGATGGTGTGCTGGATGTTCTCAACAACGCCGCGGTTCACACCCAATGAATCAGCACGCCCCATGCCCATGATCTCTACCTTGCCGTATTCGTTCTTGCGTCCTACGATGCAGGCAATTTTTGTAGAGCCAATGTCTAAACCAACTATTATTTCTGATGATTCCATATGTTTATATTTTGGGTAACAGGCTAAGCCCTGTCGTTATTATTACTATTTTAAACAGATGACCTGGTTATGATATTCTAAATTTATTCTGCTGTAATAATGCCAGCCTTTTTGTGGCAGGCTGGTCATGTAAAAAAGCCTTAGCTTGCCGAACTTTTCTTTCAGCTGATTTGCCTTGCCAAATTCGATGGCATGTGCACCATTTCGCGGGACCAGCTCGAATTTGCCGTTTGGCAGCACATAAATGTGATCGATGAATGCCCTCCAGAATGGATCACCGTGTATGTGGGACGCCAGCATATAGAGGTTTTTGAGGTCCAGCATGCCGGCGTCTCCCTCATCCTGATCCAAAACGTTTACATTGCGTCCCGGGGCATAGCTTGATGTGATGTTTCCGGTGGCAACCATCACCCTGGCTGTATGCGTGTCTGACAATGGAAACAAATAACCGTTCCTGTCAATGTAATAGCTTTCGTTGCTGCGGTTGATGACCCTGATTAAAGGGTCGCGCAGGGTGATGTCAACGCCCAGCTTGCCGGTGCTGGCCCTGAAGACCTTCGCAGTTTCCACGCAGGGGATGTCATTGATGACGGAGTGGATGCTTTGCAGCTTTTCTCGGCTAACTGGCCGCCCTTCAAGGGTGTCAAATCGTCCGGTGATGATGCTGTACACTTTATCAGTATTTATGAAATAGTTGCCCGAATGGCTTTCTATCGATACAAAGGGACCTGAGCAAGGGATGCTTCTGCTGCGGTCAGCAGCAAAGCCTGCCAGGAAAATCATGCCCCCCAGACTTGTTACATATAATAATATGTATGCTGCCTTTTTTATCATGGTTCTTTTTTTTGTATTAATAATTTTTTGATGGGATCGGTCAGGCTGTCAATGTCGCCGGCACCCATTGTGATCAATACATGCTGGTTTGTATCCCTGAGGCATTGTATTGTTTCTTCTTTGGTACAGCACCTGGCATTTGACAGTTTGACCTTGCGCAGCAGCATTTCCGAATCAACACCTTGGATGGCCTGTTCTCTTGCAGGATATACCGGCAGCAAAATCAGTTCATCGAGCTGCGAAAGGCTTTCTGCAAACTGATCGGCAAGGTCTCTGGTCCTGCTGTAAAGGTGCGGTTGAAACACGCCTGTGATCTTTCTTCCTGGCCACATTTCCCTGGCAGAGCTTATACAGGCGTTGATCTCTTCAGGATGATGTGCGTAATCGTCAATATAAATGGTATTTGCGTTTTGCACGATGATCTCGAAACGCCTTTTTACCCCCAGGAAGCTGTTTAGTCCTTCACGGATGTGGCTTGCGCTGATGCCTGCCAGGTGGGCCAGCGCTGCTGCTGCCAAGGCATTTTCCAGGTTGTGTTTTCCGGGATACTGCATTTGTATGCCTTCAACCTGTAACCTGCCACCAATGCCTGCTTGATGATATCCATCGTGCAACGTTACTTTTTCAAAATAATAGTCAGCCGGTGGGTCAACACGATAGTTGAACTGTTTGCCACCCAACCCTATCTTTTCAGCTATGTTTTCCTTCGTGATCAGCGTGCCGTTTGTACTCACTGTATTTGCAAAATCCCTGAAGGACTCTAGCATGGCATCCCTGTTGCCGTACACATCCATGTGGTCGCTATCAACTGCGCTTATCATGGCTATTTGCGGCGACAGATGCAGGAAGGAGCGGTCGTACTCGTCCGCCTCGGCAATGAGCCAATGCGGCTGGGGGTCGCTGATGTAGTTGGTGCCATAGTTGGTGCTGATGCCTCCCAGGAAGGCAAGGCAGGGGATGCCCGCTTGCCTTAGGATGTGGGTGAGCATGGTGCTGATGGTTGTCTTGCCATGTGTGCCCGCAATGGCAATGGTTGGATGCTGTTGCGACAGCAGCCCCAGCACCCTTGCACGCTTTAAAATGGGAGTGCCTTCGGACCTGAAGTGACCGAACAGCTTGCTGGTTTCAGGCACTGCCGGTGTGTAAACCACCAATTCAGGCCGGCATGCCAGACCTGCAGGGTCGTCAGCATATAGAATTGCAATGCCTTCGGCCTCCAGTTCTTTGGTCAGCTTTGTTTGTGTGCGGTCGTAACCACATACTTCCACCCCAAGGCCGTGGAAATGACGTGCCAGGGCGCTCATCCCAATGCCGCCAATACCCAGGAAAAAGGTGCTTTGTATGTGGTTAATATTCATTTGTTTGTGTTTTGTTTCACCGTTTCGCGTCGAAATGATGTTTTTTAAATCATGCCAAGAGCAACGTCGGCAATTACATCGGCGGCGTTGCGGTATGACAGCCCGGCCATTTTTTCTACCAGGCTGTGCTGTTTGTTTTTGTCAAATATCAGTTTATTGATTTCGGGTTCCAGTTTTTCTGCTGCTTCTGCATCCTTCACCATAATGGCGGCATGCTGGTTTACCAGTGCCATGGCGTTGTGTGTCTGGTGGTCTTCGGCCACGTTGGGCGAGGGCACCAGGATCAGCGGTTTTCTTACCACACAAAGCTCAGAAATGGCGATGGCCCCTGCACGGCTCACAACGACATCTGCTGCGGCGTAGGCGTAATCCATCCTGCTTATGAAGCTGTTTACGTATAATGAATGGCCTGCATTCAGTTTCTTGCTGAGCAGCGCAGCTGTTTCCTGAAAGTTTGTTCCTGTTTGCCAGATGACCTGTATGCCATCCTGAAGTATTTTTTCAAGGGTTTTCGCTATGCTTTCGTTGATAGTACGTGCGCCCAGGCTGCCTCCAGTGACCAGCAGGGTGGGCTTTTCTTCCGTGAGCCCAAAATAGCGTATGGCTTCGTTGCGCTTGCCAGCGATGTTTACCATGCTTTCCCTTACGGGGTTGCCTGTGAGGTATAGCTTATGCTTTGGCAGATACTTTTCCATTCCTTCATAGGCAACGCAAATTTTTCCTGCTTTTTTGCCCAGTATCCGGTTGGTCAGTCCCGGGTATGAGTTTTGTTCCTGTATGAGGACGGGTACTTTTTGCCGGGCGGCAGCCCAGATAAGTGGTCCGCTGGCATAGCCACCTACGCCGATGGCAAGGTCGGGCCTGAATCGCTTCACGATTTTTTTTGCGCCAGCCAGGCTTCTGCAAACCTTAAAAGGCAAAAGAAGGTTACGGGGGCTGAGACTGCGCTGCAGTCCGGCAATGTCGAGCCCGATGATATGGAAGCCGGCTTCGGGCACGCGCGTCATTTCCATCCTGCCTCTGGCGCCCACAAATAGAATTCGGACATCGAAGGCCTTCTTCTGCAGGGCCGAAGCAATGGCTATGGCAGGAAAAACATGCCCACCGGTGCCACCACCGGCAATCAGTATCCTGAGCGTCTTATGTTGCTTCAATTCCTTCACCATCCATTGTGTTTTGCTATGCCTGCTTATTTGCCTTATATGTTAGCAATAAAGTAGTTTGTATTGTTAGTGTGGTCATCAATTTCCCCTTGTATTAACCGTGAACTCAATGATTTCATTTTCTGAGTTATATTCATTTGCTTCCGGACTATCATCCTGCCCATCATTTCGGTTGTTTCCAAGTTGTTCTTCATCTTCGGTGCTTCGGCTTACGCTCAATATGATGCCGATTGAAAGGCTTGTAAACCACAATGAGGTGCCTCCCATGCTGACGAGAGGCAGTTGTTGCCCGGTGACAGGCAGCAGGTTGACGGCCACAGCCATATTAATCAGTGCCTGAAACACGAGGCTGAAGCTGAGTCCTGCTGCCAGGAGTGCCCCGAAGGTGCCGGGGCTCTTATGGGCGATCCTGATACCACGGTATAGCAGGATCAGGTAAAACAGCAAGACGAAGAACCCGCCAATCAGTCCGTATTCTTCAATAATAATAGCGTAAATGAAATCAGAATATGCTTGGGGCAGGTAGTTTCGTTGTGTCGATTTGCCGGGTGATTTCCCGGTTATTCCACCGGTGGCGATGGCGATCTTTGCATGGTCGGCCTGGTAGGTGCTGCTGTTGTCCTTGTCGATGAATGTGGTAATGCGGTTCTGCCAGGTCTGTACCCTGCTGCCGCCAGGCATACTGCCCAGGATAAGAATGAAAACAGCAGCAGCCACAATGCTTACACCAAGCAGTCCCATAATGTATTTTATGCGGACCCGCCCGATATACATCAGCACGAGTGAGGTGATGAACAGTATTGCAGCGGTAGAGAAGTTGGCCGGCATAATCAATGCGCATACCAGCAGCACTGGTCCTGCCAGGGGGATGAATGACCCCTGCAGGTTATTGATGTCCTGACGGTAACGGGTAAGCAGCCGGGCAAGGTACATGATGAGTGCCAGCCGGGCGAGGTCTGAACTCTGGAAGCTCAGGTTGATTACAGGCAGGGTGATCCAGCGGCTGGCCTCGTGAATGACCGTACCCCGGATCAGTGTAAACAACAGCAAAGGTACAGCAATGTATATCGCAATTTGGGATAAGCGCGAATAATAGCTGTATCTGATGTTGTGGCTAAGGAATAACAGACCCACCCCCAGGATGATGATCAGGAAATGCCTGACAACGTAATACTCTGTGTTGCCGGCCCGAAAACGGTATGCCAGGGTGGTAGTAGAACTATATACGGCCAGCAGGGAGACAATATACAAGAACAACACCATCACCCAAATGGTACGATCACCTTGAAATTTTGGCAGACTGATTCTCATGGTTTGTTTCTCTGTTTATATTTTGGTTTGACAGGTCAAGCCCTGTCATTACAGGTCATAAACGGCTTTTTTAAACAGGTCGCCCCTGTGGGCATAGTTGTCGAAGCGGTCGAAGCTTGCGCAGGCCGGAGATAGCAGTACCGCATCGCCGGGCTGCCCGATGCTGTAGGCTGCCCTGACGGCAGTCTGCATATCGGGAGCTTCGGCAATGATGCCGATGTCTTGTTGCAGGCAGTTGATGATGCGTTCATTGCTTGTGCCAATGCAAATCAGTGTTTTCACTTTTTGCCTGACGATGTCGCGCAGAATGCTGTAATCGTTTCCATTTTCCTGTCCGCCTGCAATCCATATCACCGGCCGGTTCATCGTTTCCAGCGCATACCAGGTGGCATTCACATTGGTGGCCTTGCTGTCATTATAAAATGCAATGCCCCTTACCGTGGCAACCTCCTCAAGTCGGTGCGCAATGTTCTGAAATCCGTTCAGACTATCCTTGATATCCTCCTTCCTTACATCATACATGTGCGCCGCAATGCTGCGCGCCATGCTGCTGTATATGTTCTGGCTCTCAATCAGTGTTTGTTCAAGGGTGTTCATATATTTTTGGTTCATTGTTACGGGTTCATGGATTATGGTTTATGGTTACGGGTTCATGGTTGCTGGTTACGCTTGCTGACTCACTGCTGAGACAATGCCTGGTTTCCCTATTTTTGGTTCACGTTTCCTATCCCCCGCGAATCCTTCGGGTTCGAGCTTATTTCTATATTTTACATTTTCATATTTCCCCATTTTCCTCATCTTACCTTGAGTGTTATTACTGCAAAAACTGCGAGTATGATTCCGATTATGAAAAAGCGCTGCACAATTTTCGCCTCGTGCAGTCCTTTCATCTGGTAGTGGTGGTGTAGCGGTGCCATTTTGAAGATGCGGCGTCCTTCACCAAATCGTTTTTTTGTAAACTTGAACCAGCTCA
>SKOK01000260.1 GCA_007120085.1 Bacteroidales bacterium
AATCTGCGCTTCTTATCTGCGGAAATCTGCGAGAACAAAAGAAACACAAAACACTGAATAATAATGCATAACGAAAATATAAACACATGAAACGCACATGTTGAAAATCCCGACCATTCGGGAACAGGATTATTGACACACAGGGGGATGATTATGCAAATCCGAGGTTGGAAGTTGGATGTTTGAGGTTAGAAAAAGAAAATCTAACATCTAATATCTAATATCTAACTTCTAACTTCTAACTTCTAACTTCTAACATCCAATCGCCATCTTAGGAACAAACACAAGCCACAGACATACAATCACTTACAAAAATACAAACACATGAAGCAATACAACAACACATTCCAGAAGTTCTGGGACACCTACAGCAACCAGAACCCATCGGCCAGGCGCATTTTTGAACTCTTTGCCTCAAAAGGAGAAGATGTGGTACACGACCACATCGCCTTGCGCACCTTTAACGACCCACGGATGAACATTGATGTGGTGGCACGGATATTTACCGACAATGGCTATGAAGCACGCGGAACCTACGACTTTAAGGTCAAGAAGGTTTTCGGCCGCCATTTTGAGCACATATCTGACCCAGACGCCCCAAAAGTATTCATCAGCGAATTACTTTTGGATCAATTCAGCCCATACCTCCAGGACACCGTGATGCAAAAGCTTGACAGCTTGTCTGCAGATGCTTACCAAAGCCCTGAATTGGTTTACAGTGGCAGCTTATGGGGCACAATCCCTTTCAGCACCTATGAGAAGCTTCGCGCTGAGAGTGAGTACGCAGCATGGACACTGGTTTATGGCTATCGTGCCAATCATTTTGCCATCAAGGTAAATGCACTAAAAAACTTCAAGACCCTCCAGGAGGTGAACGCTTTTGTAAAGCAAAACGGATATGCGATGAATACATCCTCGGGCAATGAGATCTATGGAACACCCGAAGAGCTGCTTGAGCAGTCGGCGACCCTGGCAGAAAGGCGCCCGATAAACTTTACTGATGGCGTTTTCGAAATCCCCTCCTGCTTTTACGAATTCACCCTCAGGTATCCTGATGCTGATGGCAAACTGTACCCGGGTTTTAAGGCTGCCAATGCCGACAAGATCTTTGAGAGCACTAACTTTTATAAGTCTGAAGAGGCGATGTAAAACAACTTGATACATCACGCAATGGAAAAAACAGATACTGCAATCCCTTTTGCAAAGCTTGAGGCACAACTGGAGGGCGACCTGTACCTCGATTACAGCTGGCGGCTGATGTATGCCACCGATGCATCTGTCTTTAAGGAGCTTCCAACGGCCGTTTGCAGGCCTGCCAGCGAGGCCGACCTTCAGCACATTTTGGCGTTTTGCCGTGAGTACTCCCTGCCGATCATACCGCGCACTGCAGGCACTTCGCTTGCTGGCCAGGTGGTTGGACACGGTCTGGTGGTTGACTTCTCCCGCTTCATGAATCAGGTTTTAGAGCTCAACGTGGAAGAACAATGGGTCAAGGTTCAACCCGGTGTCATTCTGGACGACCTCAACCGCTACCTGGCACCGCACGGACTGTTTTTTGCCCCGGAAACCTCTACCAGCAACCGTTGCATGATGGCCGGAATGGTCGCCAATAATTCCTGCGGGTCACACTCGCTGGTATATGGCAGCACCCGCGACCATACCCTGGAGATCAAAGCCATGCTGGCTGACGGGAGCACCTTTACATTTGGAGAAACAGATGCCGAAAGCTTTCGAAAACAGTGTATAGGCACGAAGCTCGAAAATATAATTCATCGTCAGATCTTCGAAATGCTTTCTCAAAAAGAAAACCAGGACGAAATAAGAACACATTTTCCTGACCCCGGCATTAAAAGAAGAAATACCGGTTATGCCCTCGACCTGCTGTTAGACACAGAGGTGTTTGGCGGCACAAGCAAATTCAATATGTGCAAACTGCTGTGCGGTGCAGAAGGCACACTGGCACTTTACACTGAGATCAAGCTCAACTTGGTACCACTGCCACCGGCTGAACAGGCACTTGTTTGCGTGCATCTCGACAGCGTGGAAGATGCCCTGCAGGCAAACCTCATCGCACTGAAATACAAACCAGTGGCCGTTGAGCTGATTGACAAGGTGATCCTCGATTGCACCAAAGCAAACCTCGCGCAGCGCAAAAATCGTTTTTTCCTCAAAGGTGATCCCGGAGCCATCCTGGTTGTAGAGTTTGCATGCCACACCAGTGAAGAAGTTGATAAACTTGCTTCCAACATGGAAGCACACCTGCGGAAGGAAAAACTCGGATACCATTACCCGCTGTTACGAGGGACCGACATCAACAAAGTGTGGGCACTTCGCAAGGCTGGTCTCGGGTTGCTTTCAAACATGCCCGGGGATGCCAAACCCATTGCTGTGATTGAAGATGCGGCTGTGCACGTGGAAATGCTTCCCGGTTTCATTAAGGAAGTGCTTCAGCTGCTTGACAAACTCAGCCTCAAATGCGTTTTCTTTGCCCATATCGGAACAGGTGAGATACATATCCGGCCAGTGATAAACCTTAAAAGCCGTGCGGATATTGAACGTTTTCACCAGGTAGCAGAGGAAACCGCACGACTGGTGAAAAAATATAAAGGTTCATTAAGTGGCGAACATGGCGATGGACGACTAAGGGGAGGTTTCATCCCGATCGTGATTGGTGAAAAGAACTATGACCTGATGCGGCAGCTAAAAGCCACCTGGGATCCGCTCAACATCCTCAACCCCGGCAAGATCATCGATCCGCCATCCATAAAAACGTCATTGCGATATACCCCGGGACAGCCAGAAAAAAAGCTAAAGACTTATTTTAACTACGACAGCACACTTGGATTCCTGAGGGCCGTGGAGCAGTGCAATGGATCGGGCGACTGCCGCAAACCGCTGGCAGCTGGCGGCGTGATGTGCCCTTCTTACCAGGCAACACTGAATGAATACGACAGCACCAGGGGCAGGGCAAACCTCTTACGCGAATTTATCACCAACTCACCAAAGAAGAATCCATTTGACCACCGTGAGCTTATTGATGTACTCGACCTTTGCCTGTCCTGCAAAGGCTGCAAGGGCGAGTGCCCTTCAAGCGTTGATGTGGGCAAATACAAGGCAGAAACCCTGCAGCACCATTATGATGCAAACGGCACCCCCTTAAGTGCAAAGATCACAGGAGCCTACGGCCGCCTGAACAAGGCCGGCAGCATCATGCCCGGGGTGTTTAACTTTTTTGCAAGCCAAAAGATCAGCAGCAACATCATCAAAAGCATGCTGGGCTTCGCCAAACAAAGAGAACTGCCTCTTCTCCAGAAAGAAAGCCTCCGAAAATGGGCAAGACGGGAGTTGCCGGCCCTGAATGAAAATGCAGTGAAAGGCAAAACGGTATATCTGTTCTGTGATGAATTCACCAATTATAATGACACGGGAACAGGCATAAATACCATATTGCTGCTTCACCGTTTAGGTTACGGAATTGAAATGCCGGCCCATGCAGAGAGCGGACGCACCTACCTTTCAAAAGGGCTGCTTAAAAAAGCAAAAAAGATTGCCGAAACCAATGTTGAAACCTTTGCAGGTCTTGTAAGTGAGCAGAAGCCCCTGGTTGGCATTGAGCCTTCGGGTATTCTGGGATTCCGCGATGAATACCCTGACATTGTCAGCAGTACGCTTCGGGAAAAAGCGCTGAGCCTCGCTGAACATTGCTTTACGATAGAAGAGTTTATTTCCCGTGAATTTGACAAAGGTGAGATCAACCAAAGCGCATTCAACAGCGGACCGAAAAAAATATACCTGCACGGACACTGCCACCAAAAGGCATTGTCATCAATAGATTATGGACATAAAATGCTTTCTATTCCGGCAGACTTAGAAGTGGTTAACATTGAATGCGGTTGCTGCGGGATGGCCGGAGCATTCGGATATGAGAAAGATCACTACAAAATCAGCATGCAAATTGGAGAGATGGCGTTGTTCCCTGCGGTTCGAAAAGCAGAACCTGATGCCATCATCGCTGCCGCTGGCACCAGTTGCCGGCAGCAGATCCTCGATGGAACAGGCCGCACAGCCCTCCACCCAGCCGATGCATTGTACCATTGCCTGAAGGCATAAGCTGCATAAATAACCTGCACAAAATAAAAAAGGCTTGCTCCCGGCGGGAACAAGCCTTTTTTAAATATCAAAGAAAAACTATTCTCCTTTCTCCTCAGCCTTATCTTCCTCTTTGTCTTCCTTCTTGGCAGTGGCCTTTTTGGCCGGTGCCTTTTTGGTCTTCCCTGCAGCCTTCTCTTCAACCTTCTCTTCAGCCTCTGGCTCCGTCTTCTCTTCAGGCTTTTCTTCCTTCTTCTCTTCAGGCTTTTCTTCCGTCTTCTCTTCAGGCTTTTCTTCCGTCTTCTCTTCGGGTTTTTCTTCCGCCTTTTCTTCCGCCTTTTCTTCCGTCTTTTCTTCAGACTTTTTAGTGGCCTTTTTGACTGGCTCTTTCTCTGCTACCTCTTCCTTCTCAGCGGCTTTCTCTTTTTTCGCAGTCTTGGCAGCGGTCTTCTTTGCAGGTTCCTCTGCAGCCGGCTTTTCTTCGGCAGCTTCTTCCTTAGAAGGAACATCGGCTAAAGGCTCTTCCTTTTTGTCTTCAACTGCTGGTTCAGCTTTTGCGGGCTCTTCCGTGGATTCAGCTTCCGGCTCCGCTTTTGCAGGAGCGTCTGTCTCGTCCTTAGCATCCTTTTCTTTCTCAGCAGCCCGGGCCTCCAACTTCTTGATGGCCTCTTCTTTTTTCGCCTGCTGAACCGTTAATTCGCTTCTTTCAATCTCCGACTTCAGGTTGGCAAGCACGTCAAGGTCACCCAGGGTGGTTTTTTCAAGGCTGTCCTTCATCTTCTTAACCGCTTTCTTGGTGTCTTTCTCGCGGGTTTTCTTTTCAGAAATTTCAGAAGCGCGCTCAGCATATTTTACATCCTGATAAACCTTGGTGTGAGAAACAACGATTTTCTTGCTTTCTTTGTTGAATTCAATGACTTTGAAGTCAAGGGTTTCGTCCATCTTGGCTGCACTGCCATCTTCCTTCACAATATGTCTGGTTGGCGCAAAGCCTTCAACACCGTATGGTAAAGCTACGATCACTCCTTTGTCGGAAGTGCCAACAATGGTGCCCTGGTGTACTGAATCGATGGTAAAGACGGATTCAAACACTTCCCATGGATTTTCTTCCAGCTGCTTATGACCAAGACTTAATCGGCGATTGTCCTTATCTACATCCAGCACTACAACTTCAATGCTCTCACCAATCTTTGTAAACTCTGCAGGATGCTTGATCTTTTTGCTCCAGCTCAGGTCGCTGATATGGATCAGACCATCAACGCCTTCTTCCAGCTCAACAAAAATTCCAAAATTGGTAAAGTTCCTTACCGTGGCAGTTGTTTTTGTGCCGACAGCATATTTTTCAAGAATGTTTGCCCATGGATCAGGAATCAATTGCTTGATACCCAATGACATTTTTCGGTCTTCACGGTCAAGGGTCAGTATAACTGCCTCCACTTCATCACCTACCTTGAGGAAATCCTGTGCCGTACGCAGATGTTGCGACCAGGACATCTCAGAAACGTGGATGAGGCCTTCAACACCTGAGGCGATCTCAATGAACGCACCATAGTCTGCAATGACGACCACTCTTCCTTTTACTTTGTCACCAATCTTCAGATCAGGATCAAGCGAATCCCACGGATGGGGAGTAAGCTGCTTAAGACCCAATGCAATGCGTTTCTTGTTCTCATCAAAGTCAAGAATTACCACATTGATCTTCTCGTCAAGCTTGACGATCTCTTCAGGATGGTTGATGCGTCCCCAGGAAAGGTCGGTAATGTGGATCAGGCCATCAACACCTCCGAGGTCAACGAATACACCGTAAGAGGTGATGTTCTTCACTGTGCCTTCAAGGATCTGTCCTTTTTCCAGCTTGGCAATGATCTCAGCCTTTTGAATCTCGAGTTCAGCTTCGATGAGTGCTTTGTGCGAAACGACAACGTTTTTATACTCGTGGTTAATTTTCACCACTTTGAAGTCCATTGTCTTGCCAACATAAATGTCATAATCACGGATTGGCTTGACATCAATTTGTGAGCCGGGCAGGAATGCCTCAATGCCAAATACGTCAACAATAAGGCCACCTTTGGTACGGCATTTGACAAATCCCTGGATGATTTCATCATTTTCCTTGGATTGGTTAATGCGCTCCCACGAACGGAGAGTTCGCGCTTTCTTGTGCGACAATACCAATTGCCCTGTGCTGTCTTCCTGGCTCTCTACATAAACCTCAATCTTGTCACCAATCTTAAGGTCAGCATTGTAGCGCAATTCAGCCGCGGGAAGAATACCATCTGATTTGAAGCCAATGTTGACAACAACTTCACGGTTGTTTTTTGAAACAACGGTACCATCAATCACTTCGCCTTCACCAATTGACTTCAGGGTTTCTTCATAAATGGTTTCCAGACGTTCGCGTTCAGCTGGCGAATAAAGGTCTTGTTTTTTGTTCACTGCATCCCAGTCAAACTCACCGGGTACTTGCTCCGGCATTACTTCTTCCTTGGTTTTCGGAGGCATGTCTTCCGCACCAATCGGCTTTTGGGGGTCTTCAATGATGACTTCCTCTCTTGCAGTTTCGGGATCTGTTTCAACAGACACATCTTGTATGGCTTCCTTTTTGTCCTCTTCTGCCATTACCTCTTCTGCTTTTTCCGCAGACTCTTCTGCCGGAGTTTCATCAGTGACATCCTTTGCAGTTTCTTCATTTCCTTCAGTTGTCTTTTCAGGAGCAGCTTCAGGACTTTCAGCCTTTAACTCTTCTTTCGCCTCATCGGTTGCTTTTTCGGCATCGGGTGTATTTTCGGCATCCGCCTTAGGATCAACAACCTGATCGACTTTCTCCTCCTCCGGCTTTTGCTCGGGAGAAGTGGTGTTTTTCTGTTCTTCTGACATTAATAAATAAGATTACTACTGTGGTTTTCCGGATATGATTACGGTATTTTTAAATCAATCAGGATTACCGGGTTAAACAATAATTTAGACGGCCCGCAAACGGGACTGCAAAGGTAGTAAAAAATAAGAAGTTACAAGGAATTTACATAAAAAACCATTATGATAATTTCTGCTTATACATGCAGAGGTCAACCACCTGGATCATCTCATCAATGTATTCAAAATTAAGTCCTTTAAGATATATTGGGTTGATCTCCTCCACATTTTTCCGGTTTTCTTCCGAAAGAACAACCGTATGCATGCCTGCTCGTTTGGCAGCCAAGATCTTCTCCTTGATGCCTCCAACTGGCAACACCTTTCCCCTGAGGGTAATTTCGCCAGTCATGGCAACCCCTGGCTTCACTTTCCTTTTTGTGAATGCAGATGCCAGTGCCGCAAACATGGTGATACCTGCAGATGGTCCGTCTTTTGGGGTGGCACCTTCAGGAACGTGGATATGGACATGATGTGTCTGGAAGATTTTTGGATCAATTTTCAATACACCGGTGTGCGCCTTCAGGTATTCATAGGCCAGTGTGGCCGACTCCTTCATTACATCCCCCAGGCTGCCCGTAAGACTCAGCATGCCTCTTCCCTTGCTGATGCTGACCTCTACAAAAAGGGTTTGCCCGCCGGACTGGGTCCAGGCCAAACCGGTCATTACGCCTGCAAGGTCTTTGATGAGGCTTTGATCGCGACTGTATTTCTGGGCTCCCAATATCACATTCAGATCTTCGGGCTTCAAGCCAGGATCCAGGTGCTTTTCAAACACAATGTCGCGTGCTTTGGATCGAACGATCTTGGCAATGGTTTTTTCCAAACTTCTGACGCCCGACTCCCTGGTATAGTTTTCTATGATCTTTTCCAGCACCTTTTTGCTGAATTTCAGTTGATCCTTTTTGACACCATGTGCGGCCAGCTGACGAGGAATGAGGTGACGACGGGCAATTTCCTGCTTCTCCTCTACGATGTAACCGCTCAGGTCAATTACCTCCATACGGTCGCGTAATGCCGGATGAATGCCTACCATCGTATTGGCAGTCGCAATGAACATAATGTTCGAAAGGTCATATTCGACCTCAAGATAGTTATCGTAAAAACTGTTGTTCTGTTCCGGATCCAATACTTCAAGAAGAGCAGAGGAAGGATCACCGGAGAAATTTTTATACCCGATTTTGTCAATCTCATCAAGCACAAAGACAGGATTTGAGGAACCTGCCTTTTTCAGGTTCTGAATGATCCGACCGGGCATTGCTCCAACATATGTCTTGCGGTGACCGCGTATTTCGGCTTCATCACGAAGTCCGCCTAGCGACATGCGCACGTATTTGCGGCCTATGGCCCTGGCAATGGATTTTCCCAAAGAAGTTTTGCCAACCCCGGGCGGGCCGACAAAGCAAAGGATGGGCGACTTCATATCACCTTTAAGTTTGAGTACGGCCAGGTATTCAATGATGCGTTCCTTGATCTTATCGAGCCCATAATGATCACGGTCCAGGATCCGCTGTGCCTTCTTAAGGTCAAAACTGTCGGAAGTATATTCATTCCACGGCAGTTCTATCAAAGTTTCAAGGTAATTGAGATGAACGGTATAGTCCATCGCCACCGGGTTCATCCGCTGCAGCCTTGCAACATCCTTGTCAAATACCTTTTTTATGTGCTTGCCCCAGTTTTTCTTCTCTGCCCTCTGCTTCAAATCGTTGATCTGCTGCTGATGCGGACTGCCACCAAGCTCTTCCTGTATCGTCTTCAACTGCTGACCCAGTATATAATCACGCTGTTGCTTGTCGATATCGACCTTCACCTTGGAGTGGATCTGATTTTTCAATTCCACAACCTGCAACTCCTTATTCAGATGTGCCAGCACAAGGTTTGCACGGGTGAGCAAGTCAGGGATCTCAAGCAGTTTCTGTTTCTCAACCATCTCAATATTGAGATTAGAAGATATGAAATTGACAAGAAATGCAGGGCTCTCAATATTTTTCAATGCAAACGCGGCTTCACTGGGCACGTTTGGTGAAAGCTTAACAATCTGGATGGCAAGGTCTTTAATCGTAGAAACAAGGGCATCAAATTTTTTATCCCGCTTAATATGGGATGTGGCTTCAAATGCTTTGACCCTCGCCATGAAATAGGGCTCAGTCTTTGTGATCTCCTGAAGTTCAAAACGTTTCTTGCCCTGAATGATGACAGTTGTGTTGCCGTCAGGCATTTGAAGGATTTTTATGATGTATGCAGCCGTTCCTACACGATAGAGGTCGTCAAAACCAGGCTCCTCAACGGAAGCATCTTTCTGCGATACCACACCGATGATCCGGTTCTTTTTGTAATTCTCCCTTACCAGTTTGATCGATTTGTCGCGGCTCACCGTGATCGGAATCACCACGCCCGGGAACAATACCGTGTTTTTGATTGGAAGGATGGCAATCTCCTCCGGAATTTTTTCAGCATCCATTTGTTGTTCTTCTTCAGGTGAAAGCAGGGGAATAAATTCACTGTCGCCATCTATGCTGCCACTTCCAATTATTATATCTCCGTCAAAAAAATTTCCCATAATAGTTTTTCAGTCAATTTGTCATTAATAAATGCTATAAAGTCATAGCCATATATGCATTTTGTCCGGGATTCACGGGCGGACAAAGCATAAAGCACTGATAATATGAA
>SKOK01000132.1 GCA_007120085.1 Bacteroidales bacterium
GTCATCATTACAATGAAAGGATCCTTAAAGCTTTCAAACTGGGCAGAAAGCACCAGGAAAATCAGTATGATGGCCAGCACAAAAGCATACAACAGGCTGGAAGCACTCTCCTGGTAATCTTTGGAATCGCCGGCCAAAGCGGTTCTGAAGGTGTCGTCCAGCACTACGTCGGCGATCATATCCATTTCAGCAATGCCCTCACTGATGGTATAACCGGGGGCAAGGTTGGATGATACGGTAGCCGACACAAACCGGTTGTATCGGAACAGCTGTGGAGGTGCAGTATGCTCCTTAAGGGTAACAAGGTTGTCGAGTTGCACCATGTCGCCGTTATTGCTGCGCACATAGAGCGACTTCAGGTCAAGTGGCGTATTGCGGTCTTCCCGCCTCAGCTCGCCCAATACCTGGTACTGTTTGCCATGCATGAAAAAGTACCCGAAGCGCTGCCCGCTCAAGGCCAGCTGTAAGGTTTGCCCGATGTTTTGCGTTGACACGCCAAGCGCATTGGCCTTGTCACGATCAATGTGTATTTGCATTTCCGGCAGGGTGAAGCGCAGGTTGACATCAGGCATCTGAAGTACGGGGTTGTCGCTGGCCAGCTCCATAAATTCGGGGATCACTTCCCTGAGTTTATCAATGCTTTGGGCCTGTATCACATATTGCACGGGCCTGCCCGACCGCCTGCCACCAAAGGTTGACTGCTGGTTCACGAAGGCAATGGCCCGGGTTTGGTCGCGCAAAGCCACCGAGAGGCGATCGGCGATCTCCTGCTGCGTTGCCCTGCGCTCATTGGGCTTTTTCAGCATCACACGCACATTCGACCAGCCACCAAAAACCATTGACGTGATGGACTCACGTTCAGGCACAAGCTCTTCTGCCAGGTCGGCAATGTCGTCAATATAGTCACGCATAAACTCATAGGTGGTCCCCTCAGGGGCACGGGCGTTGATGGTGAGCATAGACCTGTCTTCAAGGGGTGCCATCTCGCTGGGGATGGACTGATAAAGCAGAATGACAAGGCCAACCGTAGCAAACAAAATCACTACCGAAAGCCAGCGTCTGCGCAGAAAAACATCGAGGGAGTTTTTGTAAGCATTGTTCATCGCAACAAAAAAACCTTCAGTGCCATGAAAAAAGCGACCACGACTTTTGCGCTGTTTTAGAATTTTTGTAGAAAGCATGGGCGTGAAACTGAGCGCTACAAAAGAAGAGATCAGCACAGCACCGGCTATCACAATGCTAAACTCGCGGAAAAGCCTTCCGGTTTGACCTTCAAGGAAAACAATGGGAAAAAACACGGCCACCAGCGTAATTGTCGTGGCAATGATGGCAAAGAAAATCTCCTTCGAACCGGCAAGCCCTGCCTGTACCGGCGTCATCCCCTGCTCTATCTTTGTATAGATATTCTCCATCATCACAATGGCATCGTCAACCACCAGCCCGATGGCCAGCACCACGGCGAGCAGGGTTAGCACATTGATGGAAAATCCTGCTGCATACATGATAAAAAATGAGCCAATCAGTGAAACAGGGATCACCAGCACAGGTATGATGGTAGTGCGCCAGTCGCGTAAAAACAGGAAGATGATAACGGTTACGAGGATGAAGGCAATGAAAATGGTGTTTCTCACTTCCTTGATGGATGAGCGGATATATTCAGTATTGTCAAAGCCGATGTTGATGCTCACATCGTCGGGGAGGTCGCGTTTGATCATTTCAAGCCTCCGGTAAACTTCATCCACGATTTCGATGTGGTTTGAGCCGGGTTGGGGAACGATGGCATTTCCTGCAAGCGGCACGCCATCGCGGCGCACAATGCCACGCATGTTTTCGGGGCCCAGTTCGGCCCTGCCAATATCCCTGAAGCGCACCACGCGGCCGCCCTGCTCACTGATGATCATATTGTTAAACTCCTCGGGCGTTGACATAAGACCCAGGGTCCTGATCGTCAACTGCACGGTGTTTCCTTCAATCTGCCCCGAAGGAAGCTCCACATTCTCACGCTGCAGGGCATTCCGCACGTCCAAAGGGGTAAGTCCGTAACCTGCAAGCTTGGCAGGATCAAGCCAGAGGCGCATTGCGTAGCGCTTCTGCCCCCAGATGTGTATGCCACTGACCCCGTCAATGGTTTGCAGCTGCTCCCTGAGCGTCAGCTCAGCTATTTCGGAGATTTCGAGTTGCGAACGCGTTTCGCTTTCAACGGTGACAAACATAATCGGGCTGGCATCGGCATCGGCCTTTGATACGATGGGCGGGTCAACGTCGCGAGGCAGCATGCGCTGTGCCTGCGCCACCTTGTCGCGCACGTCATTGGCAGCCGTTTCCATATCGACGGTCAGCTCAAACTCAACGGTGATATTGCTGCGTCCCTGACGGCTTACACTGGTAAGCGTGCGGATGCCAGGCACCGCATTGATGGCCTGCTCAAGTGGTTCAGTGATTTGTGTTTCAATCACATCAGAGTTTGCCCCAGGGTATGAAGTCGATACGGAAATGATAGGCGGGTCAACGCTTGGAAACTCACGCACGCCCAGGTAAGTCATCCCAATCAGTCCAAAAAGAAGGATCACGATCACAAATACGGTGGATAATACCGGACGCTGTATGCTTAATGATGCTAAACTCATTTTTCCTTAATTATAGATTGTCTAATACAACAGGTAGCCCCTGGCGCAGCTGGAGCACTCCTGTTACAAGCAGGGTGTCTCCAAAAGAGAGACCGTCAAGGATCTGCACCCGGTCTTCTGTTCGTAAACCGGTACTCACATATATTGGACTGGCCCTTCCGGAGCGATAAACGAATACCCTGTCGCCTTCCATTTCAGGGATAAGCGCTTCTGAGGGGATTGCAATGGCTTCATTAATTTCTGCAAGCTGCATTGTTATAGATGTAAAGCGTCCGGGGTTCAATGGCACTTCCAGGTTATCATACAAGGCGCGCACCCTGATGGTGCGTGTTCGTTCATCAACCATTGGGTCAACGGCATATACACTAGCATGCAGGGGGTTCAGTATGCCATCAATGCGAAAGCTGATGGGAAAGCCAGGCGTTATGGCACCGGCATAGCGTTCAGGAACAGAGAACTCGATTTTCAGGGGTTGTGTTTTAATAAGCCTTGCCAATCGCGTATTTGGCGAGGCGAAACTGCCTTCGCTGAGGTAACGCAAGCCTACAATGCCATCGAAGGGCGCCCGCACCTCAGTTTCTGCGATCCGGGCTTTCAGCAGCTCAATGTCGGCATCGAGCGTTTCAAGTTCCGTTACAGCCTGGTCATAAGCCTCCTGGCTAATGGCATCGCGCTCCAGCAGCGAGCGCTGGCGGAATTCCCTTTCAACCAAAAGCCTGCGCTGTGCTTGCAACTTCTGGAGCTGCGCCTGCAAATGCCTGTCGTTCATCTTGGCAAGCAGATCACCTTCCTTTACATAGCTGCCTTCTTCAAAATGGATGCCAATCACCTTGCCACTGGTTTCGAATGACAGGTCCACCTCCTCGTCAGGCAAAAGGCTGCCCGTGCTGCGAACCTCTTCCTGCAATGTTGTGGGCGTAATGACAAAACCACTGACGCTCAGGGGTGGCCGCTGCCTGGGCTGAAACGACTGTTCTGCTGATGCCCTGTCAGAAAACAAAGGCCGGACCTTGGGATAGGCAACGATGCCTATAAGCAAAAGCAGTAAGCTGGTGTTTACAATAAATCGGGCATTCTTGTTCATTTGTTTATAATTTCGTTATGCATTGCTGTTCAGTGTTTTGAGATTTTATTTCTCGCAAAAAACGCAAAGTCGAATCAATGTGGGCTTTTGCGATCTTTGCGTGGAACATAAAGCTGTATTTGTTCTCGCAAATTGACGCAGATAAGAAGCGCAGATTGTCGCAGATTTTGTGATAATCATATCTCTGTGCGTCAAAAACTTCGACATGGGCGTTTGGCTTCGCCGAGCTCGCAAGTGCTCGGTTCATCTGTTTATATTTTCGTAACTATATGTTATTATGTTATTTGTGGCTGTGTTTAAGCTGCCCTTCAGGGCGACCCGCTGCCAACGATCAATAATCTTCCCACTGCGCATCAATGACCTTGTCATGGGTATATGATGGAAATTTACCAAATCACTACTTTGATCCAGGCAAGAATCATAACAATAAACCCCCTGTGATTGTTTTCCAGGAAAATGATTCGCAGTTTCCTTATTATCAGAATGAAAAACCATAAAATGGGCTGTAAAGGTATGTCTATAAAGTGATAATAAATATTAAATAAGGGGGACGGCATTTTGTTTTTATCTATTTTTAACTCCATTATCCCATTTAGTTTCAACAAAATAACATATCCACAATGAAAAAAACAACAACCAGCCGATTTTTTTGGCTTTTCATCACATTTATTATGTCGATGGGCACATTGGCTGCACAGACGCAGTATCAATATGTAAGTTTCCCGGATGATCCGCTTAACGCACGGATATACACCCTTGACAACGGGCTGAAGGTTTACTTTTCTGTGTATGAAGAGGAACCGCGCATTCAGACATATGTTGCCGTGCGGGTAGGCAGCAAGCACGACCCTGCTGAAACCACAGGTCTGGCACACTATTTTGAACACCTGATGTTCAAAGGCACAAGTTCTTTTGGCACCATTGACTGGGAAAAGGAAGAACCGCTGCTTGATGAAATTGAGGCACTTTTTGAAATCTACCGCCAGGAAACTGATGAAGAAAAGCGCGCCGCTCTTTATCATCAGATTGACAGCATCTCTTACCTGGCGTCAACCTATGCCATCGCCAATGAATATGACCGCCTGATGACTGCCATAGGCTCTACCGGTACCAACGCGGGCACGTCCAACGACTACACCATCTACATGGAAAACATCCCCTCCAACAGGCTGGAGCAGTGGGCCATGATACAGGCCGACCGCTTCAGCGATCCGGTGCTGCGCCTTTTTCATACCGAGCTGGAAACTGTTTATGAAGAGCTTAATATGTCGCTCACCAACGATGGACGCAAAGCGATGGAAGCCTTGTACAGCGGATTATTCCCTGCACACCCTTACGGCCTGCAAACCACCCTGGGCGAACCTGAACACCTGAAAAATCCGTCCATCATTAATATCAAAAACTTTTTTGCCGAGTATTATGTACCCAACAACATGGCGGTTGTGATGGCTGGTGACTTTGATCCTGATGAGGCCATTGTATTTATCGACAAGTACTTTGGGCAGCTTGAACCCCAACCCCTTCCGGAACTCGACTTTGGGACTCAACCTGAAATCACTGAGCCCATCGTGAAAGAAGTGGTAGGCCTGCAGGCTGAAAACGTTCAGCTGGGGTGGCGCTTCGATGGCGCAGCATCAGATCATGTTCCCTATATCAACATGATCAGGATGATTTTGACAAACGGCCGTGCCGGATTGATAGACCAGAACCTTAACCAGCAGATGGCTACCCTGGGCGCCGGTGCAGGCGTGCGCAGCATGGCTGACTATTCCGTACTGACATTATCTGGTCGAAACAAAAGCGACCAGACGCTTGACGAGGTGAAAGAGTTGCTGCTGGGGCAACTGGAGCTGCTTAAAAACGGTGAGTTTCCTGACTGGCTGATGGAAGCCGCCATCAACAACCTGAGATTGCAGGAAATGCGTCGTGTTGAGAACATCCGCGGCCGGGGGATGATGATGGCGATGAGCTTCATGAATGGCATCCCATATGAAGAAAGCATTGCTTACATTGACAGATTGAGCGAAGTAACCAAAGATGAAGTGGTCGCCTTTGCCAATGAACATCTTCGCACCGACAACTATGTGGTGGTTTACAAACGCCAGGGACAGCCAACTGATATTGAGCAGGTTGAAAAACCGCCCATCACACCCATCCACATCAACCGCGACGATTCATCTGATATGCTCAGGGATATCAAGGCAAGCACGGTGGAACCCATCGAACCGGTCTTTCTTAATTATGAAGAAGACATCACTAAAGGGCTCACCAACAGCGGCCTTGAGGTATATTATGCCCACAATGACGCCAATCCAACATTTTCTCTCACCTATTTCTGGCGCATGGGTGGCTACCACGACAGGTACCTGCCGCTGGCGGCCAACTTCCTGCAGTTCATGGGCACCGATGATTTCAGCCCGGAAGACATTGCCAATGAATTTTACAAACTTGCCTGCACCTTTAATATGTGGGTAGGCAATGAAGAAACACGCGTAAGCATCAGTGGCCTGTCTGAAAACATGGAAGCGGCTGTTTCACTTTTTGAGAAACTGGTTGCCAACGCACAAGCTGATGAAGAAGCACTGCAAAGATATCTTCGCAATGTAAAAAACGCCCGTGACAACAGCAAGGCTGACCAAAGAACCAACTTTGCAGCTTTGGGTAACTATGCGATGTACGGACCCGACAATCCGACAACCTTTGCACTTACCAATGAGGAGATGGACGCCATGACCACTGAACGCTTACTGGCCGCATTACAGGACTTGTGGCGCATCCAGCACAAAGTGATATTTTACGGACCACAGCCGATTGAAGAAGCAACGGCCATCATCGATGCACACCACATCATCCCTGAACAGCTGGCAGCCGTGGCCGATGGTGTTAGGTTTGTGCCCAGGGGAACTACTGAGAATAAAGTGTATTTTGCCCACTATGATGCCAACCAGAGCTACCTTCGAACCATTACGAAAGGGGTAAATTATGATCCAGCCATCATACCGACAGTCAGGATGTACAACCAATATTTTGGCGGTGGAATGAATGCCATCGTATTCCAGGAAATGAGAGAAAAACGGGGACTTGCCTATTCTGCAGGCGCCAGCTACTCCATGCCCGGACACCCTGACGACTATTTTATGAATACCAGCTTCATCGCCACGCAGAATGACAAAGTGGCTGATGCCTTTACAGCCTTTAATGAGCTCTTTGATGAGATGCCGCTTTCTGAAACCGCCTTCAGGCTCGGACAAGAGCAGATCATCAGCAATATCCGCACCCAAAGGACAAGGGATACAAGCGTGATATGGAGCTACCTCGGGGCAAAACGCATGGGGAGGGACTATGACCTTAATCAAGTTTTGTTCAATGAAGTACCCAACATGACCCTCGACCAGATGCGGGTATTTAATAATGAGTTCGTTCAGAACCAGCCGAAAACATATGTAATTCTGGGCAATGAAAACGTTGTTGACTTTGAGGAAATTGAAACATTGTTTGGTCCGGTGACCAGATTAACCCAGGAAGATTTGTTTGTTTTTTAAACATTTCTTTTCTTTGCAGAAGCCGTCAGCCAAAAGGCTATGACGGCTTTTGCTTTTTACCAATGCCACCATCATGACAATCAAAGACAAAATAAACATCCCCAATGCCCTTTCTTTCGGCAGGCTGCTGTTATTCCCGGTAATCCTTTACCTGGCAATAAACAGGCATGAAAATGCTTTTGCCGTGCTCATCATCATCAGCCTTATTTCTGATGTGCTCGATGGAATGCTTGCCCGATTGCTGAAGCAAAAAACCGAATTTGGAGCCAGGCTCGACTCCATTGCCGACTTCAGCACTTACTTCCTGGTTTTTCTGGGTATATGGATCTTTAAGAGAGATGACTTTGCACCGCATGTGACCAGCTTTTCGATATTCATCGGACTGCTTGCCAGTGCCCTGGTGTTGTCCCTCATCAAGTTTGGCCGATTCCCCAGCCTCCACCTTTACTCGTGGAAAGCAGGCGGTTACATCCAGGGGGGTTTCTTCTTCATCCTGTTTGCATTTGGTTTTTACACCCCGATCTACTATTTTATGATCATTTGGGGCATCCTGGCTTTCATTGAACACATTATAATTCAACTTATAATCCCGGAAATGATTTCAAATGCCAAAGGACTATATTGGGTGCTGAAAGCGAGGCAGAAAGGAAAGAAAAGTCCAAGGGAATAAGACACTATGCATGTCATGAAACATACGCTTTATGGAACAAATCCTGTACTATGTCATTCTAGCCTACTTCATCCTGGGTGCCATCGCATTTTACCTGATTGCACGCAAGAAAAGCTTGGCTGAGAAAAAAAATACCTGGGCAAAATATTTCACCTACCTGCTCATCATTCATGCACTTTATGGCAGCATTTATTTCGGACCACCTTATTTTTCCTTACTGGCCGTCGTGATTGTTTTGGCAGGCTATACCGAGCTGGCCAGGGTGCGCTGGAAGTTTGGAAGTTTCGGCCATAACCGTTTGTTTATACTCTCATTGCTGATCTTCAGCCTTTTTGCAATACCGTTCATCTTATTCAGCTTTGAAGCAAAGCCTGTATTATATTTCGTATTCGTAGTTGTCGCTGTATTTGATGCTTTCAGCCAGATCAGCGGTCAGTTATGGGGCAGGAAAAAGCTGGCGCCCTCCATCAGCCCCGGTAAAACGGTTGGTGGCCTTGTAGGTGGCGGGTTGCTGGCCATCATTACCGGAGGGTTGATGAGTGGGCTCTCAGACACAAGTCTGACCAAGTCCTTGCTTTTTTCTACAATCATTGTTATATTTGCATTGTGTGGCGACCTGCTTGCTTCCTGGTATAAAAGACAGTTCGGCGTAAAGGATTTTGGAAACATCCTGCCCGGTCACGGCGGATTCCTCGACCGCTTCGACAGTCTGATACCTGGCGGTGCCGCAATGTATATCCTAAACCTGATACCATGAACCAGGAATTGTTTTTCACTATCCTTTACATAGTCGCTTTTACAATCATTCTGGCCACCGGCGAAGTGCTGCATCATATCCTGAAGGTCAGGTCAGAATATACGCGTAAGTTTGCCCACAGCACCGCCACCCTTCTATCTCTCACTTTTCCACTTGTTTTCAAATCCTATGAATATGTGCTTGTGATGGGGGTGGTATTTTTTGTGATCCTGTTCATTGCCAGGGCAAAAGACCTGCTCAAATCCATAGAAGATGTGTCCAGAAAGACATATGGCAGCGTTTTGCTGCCCATAGCCATCAGCGGAACATTCGTTGCTGCCAGCCTGCTAAATGACAACAAGTTATTTATCATCCCCATACTGATTCTGGGTGTCAGCGACAGCCTGGCAGGCATCACCGGGGTCTTTTTCGGGAAAAAGCTGCGCCAGGTGATCATATACGGCTGGAATCTCCAAAAAACCTACCTTGGCTCTCTGGTATTTTTCCTGACGGCCCTGGTGATTTGCCTTTACGTGCTGCACTGGTTTACAGGGTTTTTAAGCCCAAAAACACTCACAATAGCACTGTCCGTTGCTCTCGGCGCCGCCATCGTTGAACTTCTCAGCTCAAAAGGCCTGGATAACATCACCGTTCCACTAACCGCAATAATGATCTTGCTGATGTTCTGAAAAATGGGCAACCCTAATGATAATTTCATGAAACGCATATGTTAAAGACTATGACACACAGGGAGATGATTATGGAAGGTAGAAGATAGAATCTAACTTCTAACTTCCAACTTCTAACTTCCAACATCCAACATCCATTCACTATCTCAGAGACAAATACAAGACACAGACATACAACCACTTACTCAAATATAAACATGAAAACCACCTATCCCGTA
>SKOK01000055.1 GCA_007120085.1 Bacteroidales bacterium
ATTATGCAAACCCGAGGTTGGAAGTTAGAGGTTTGAGGTTAGAAAAAAGAAAATCTAACTTCTAACTTCTAACATCCATTCGCCATCTAAGGAAGAAATACAAGACGCAAGCATACAACCATTTACGCAAATATAAACATATGAAGCACTTTATCATCACCGGTGCCAGCAAAGGTCTGGGAGAAGGCCTGGCCATCGAATTAATCAACGAAAATCACCATTTGGTGTGCATAGCCCGCAACGAAAGCCAAAAGCTCAAACAACTGGCTGCAGCAAAAAACTGCCGGCTGGATTTTATCCTTTTTGATCTGGCCGTTACGCATGACATTCCGGCTATGATGGACAGCCTTTTTGAACAAATTGACAAGGTGCAAGCCGAGGGATTTTATCTTGTAAATAACGCCGGCATCATTCAACCGGTCAACCGTGTAGAAGACTACGATCCGGATGAAGCAGAGCAGCACATGAAAATCAACCTGGTTGCTCCAATGCTTATCTCTGCTGCGTTTATCAGGCATACCAAAAGCCTGCCAATTAAAAAGCGCATCCTGAACATTTCATCCGGTGCCGCGTTCAATCCATATTACGGCTGGAGTTGTTATTGCACAGGGAAAGCAGGTCTGGATATGTTTGGTCGTTGCATCAGCGAAGAGCAAAAGGAAGAAACGCATCCAGTTGAGACAATGGGCGTGGCTCCCGGAATCATCGATACGGGGATGCAAACCACCATTCGCTCCACTGATGAAAGGGCATTTAAACACAAAGAGAAATTTGTTGAGTTCAAGGAAAGTGGTCAGCTGATCCCTCCTGCCATAGCAGGAAAAAGGATAGCCCAGCTCCTGATTTCTGATGAATTCAAAGATGGGACCACCATTGATGTACGTGAAGATTATTAAAGATGGAAAAACTGGACCTGCAGGATTATGAATACCAGCTAAATATGCGCAATCTGTGCATTGAAGATTTTGACCAGCTGGTGTCGATGCAAAAGATTTGTTTCCCGGGGATGGAAGTATGGTCGCTGGAGAATTTACAGAACCAGCTTGACCGCTTCCCTGAAGGGCAGATTGCGATAGAGATTGACGGACGGCTGGTGGCATCTTCGGGAAGCCTGATTGTTGACTCCGACGATTTTGACATGAACATGTCGTGGGATGAGATTTGTGACTATGGCAATATTGGCACGCACAATCCTGAGGGTGACACCCTGTATGGGATGGAAATTATGGTACACCCCGAGTTCAGGGGCATGAAGCTGGCTACCAGGCTTTATGAGGCCCGCAAACAGCTTTGTCGCAAGCACAACCTGCGCCGCATCGTCATCGGCGGGCGTTTGCCCGGCTACAAAGACCATCGTAAAGAACTGAACATCACACAGTACGTTGACCGCGTCACCAGCCGCGCCATCTTTGACCCTGTCCTGACGCCGCAACTGTCGAACGGATTTTCCCTAAAAAAAGTCATACGCCAGTATATGGATGATGACAGCGAATCTTCGGGTTACGCCACCTATCTCGAATGGACCAACTTCGACTATCGCGAGGAGAAAGAAAAACAATTTCTGGCTGCCGCTCCGGTGCGTATATGCGTGGTCCAGTATCAGATGCGCCCGATAAAAAGCTTTGAGGAGTTTGCCATACAGTGTGAGTATTTTGTAGATGTAGCATCAGGCTACAAAAGCGACTTCGTTCAATTTCCTGAGATTTTCACCCTGCAGCTGCTCTCATTGTTTCCTAAAGAAGAACCGGGCACGGCAGCACGCAAAATCGGTGAATTTACCGAACAATACCTGGAGCTCTTCAGTGAACTCGCCATCATGTACAACATAAATATTGTAGCCGGCTCTCACTTTACCCCTGAAGGAGATGTGCTCTACAACATCGCCTACCTGTTTCAGCGAAACGGCGAGATAGGCAAGCAATACAAATTGCACATCACACCTAATGAGAAAAAATGGTGGGGGGTGCAGCCCGGCAATAAGATTGAGGTGTTTGACACCGATAAAGGCAAAGTTGCCATCATGATTTGTTATGATATTGAATTCCCTGAACTTGCGCGGATTGCAGTAGAGCGGGGCGCCCGCCTGATATTTGTGCCATTTTGTACTGACGACCGGCAAGGCTACCTGCGCGTAAGGTACTGCGCTCAGGCCAGATGTGTCGAAAACCAGATTTTTGTAGCCATTGCAGGCACCGTAGGCAACCTGCCGCAGGTCGATAACATGGACATACAGTATGCCCAGTCAGGTATTTTTACACCTTCTGATTTCTCATTCGCACGAGATGCCATCGCCGGTGAATGTACACCCAATGTTGAAACTGTGATCATTAACGATATCGACCTGGAGCTCCTGAAACGTCACCGCAACAGGGGCACAGTAACAAACTGGAACGACAGGCGCACCGATCTTTACCGAATCGTGGCCCTCGACCAGCACCCACCAATCGAATAATGAACATTTTTAAAACGCCAGCCATTATATTCCAGTAAATATCTGTGAATGTTTATGTGAGATGGAAGAAAGAGGTTGGAGAATAGAGATTATATGATATCTAACATCCATTCGCCATCTTAGGAATAAATACAAACCACAGACATACAACCACTTACGCAAATATAAACATATGAAACCATCAACATTTGAAACCAAAGCATATCATTGGATGGCCAAAAATGGCATCCTGCTTTTACGCATCAGTATCGGCATTGTTTTTTTCTGGTTCGGCATACAAAAATTCTTCCCCGGACTAAGTTCTGCTGAAGAACTGGCCACACGCACCATTGAAACCTTAAGTTTCGGACTGGTCGGACCCAGGGTATCCATGCCAGTGCTGGCCACCTGGGAAGTACTCATCGGCCTGACCTTCATGTTCCGCTACCTGATGCGCATTGCCATTCCACTTCTGTTCCTGCAAATGATTGGAACGGTCATGCCATTGTTCTTATTCCCTGCCGAAACGTTTGTGCCACCACCACTCGTGCCAACCCTGATAGGCCAGTACATTATTAAAAATATCGTGATCGTAACCGGGGCTATGGTTGTTGGAGCGCACTACAAGGGGCTGATTAAAGTCCAACAAACCAATAAGCAATAAACACAGAAATTTTTTAAATAATTTTCATCCTGAGCAAACAATACATTTGGCCTGTTGTTTTAAAACATGTTAAAGGCTATATTTGATTATGGTCAAATTAACACGAATGATTTTCAGAAAGGGAAAATATTTAGCCTATGACAACAGGATTATTTATTGCACTGCTGATTCTTTTAGCTTTCCTGGCGCCTTTGACGCGCAAATACCTTAAAAATGCTGCGGGATGGCTATATGCACTCTTACCGCTTACCGGCTTAGTCTATTACCTCAGCCTCTTACCTGATATAATTGACGGTCAAGTCATTACTGAAACATATGCCTGGATCCCCGTTTATGGGATCAATTTCTCATTTTACGTTGACGGATTAAGCATTCTTTTCAGTGCAATGGTGTTGGGCATTGGGACCTTCATCCTGATATATGCCAACAAATACATGCACACCTACCCGATGCGCAGCCGCTTCATGGGCTACCTGATCCTGTTCATGGCAGCCATGCAAGGCATCGTGGTATCAGGGAACCTCATAACCATGTTTGTTTTCTGGGAGCTGACAAGTATCAGTTCATACATGCTGATCGGCTACCATCATGAAAAACCAGAATCGAGGACGTCTGCCCTGCAGGCTTTACTGATCACCGGTTTTGGAGGACTGGCGTTACTTGGCGGATTTGTTTTGATGGGTCAACCCTACGGCTCTTATGAATTATCGGTGTTGTTTTCTGACCCTGACCTGATCAGGTCGGGCAGTCTTTACCTGCCTGCGCTGATCCTCGTTCTGCTGGGGGCTTTCACAAAATCGGCTCAGTTTCCGTTTCACTTCTGGCTGCCGGGCGCCATGGTGGCACCTTCCCCGGTAAGTGCATTTTTGCACTCTGCAACGATGGTAAAGGCAGGTGTTTTTCTCCTTCTACGCCTGAACCCAGTCATGGGGGGCACCGAAGCATGGCATATCATGCTCACAGCTTTTGGAGGCTTTACCATGGTGATGGGCGCGTGGCTCAGCATCTCGCAAACCGACCTGAAAAAAATACTCGCATACACCACCGTGAGCGCGTTGGGCACCATGGTGCTGCTGATCGGAAATGGCACACAGTATGCCATCAATGCTGCCATCATCTTTTTGCTTGTGCATGCCATGTATAAGGGAACACTCTTTATGATGGCCGGGAACATTGAAAAAATGACCGGCACCCGCGACATTACAAAATTGGGCGGCCTTTACACATATATGCCTCTTGCCGCATTTATTATGACGGCTGCACTTGTTTCAATGGCAGGAATCCCGCCAATGCTTGGCTTTCTCGGAAAAGAACTGATGTATGAAAGCAAGCTAATGGCACCTACGGTAAGGTACTTGTTGCTGGCAGCTACATTCTTTACCAATATGGTGCTCGTGTTTTTATCCCTGCGGCTTTCGCTGGATGTGTTCTGGGGCAAAACGCCACAATACGCCAAAACGCCCAAAGAGCCCTACTTCCCATTACTGCTTGGGCCTGCTTTGCTCGTTATGGCCAGCTTGTTGCTGGGTGCATTGCCAGGCTTGCTCGCCGGACCATTTACCGCCGGTGCTATCACGGCCACAAGCCCGCTCCATCCTGCCTTAAAGCTAAAATTATGGCATGGGTTCAACACAGTTTTGCTTCTGAGCTTCCTGACATTACTGGCAGGTGCAATTCTATACAGGCACAAACATGCTTTCATCCGGTTTGCCGAAAAGATTAACCTGAAATATTTTGCACGGGAGTTTTCCAAAGGGTTTTACAAAGCACAGAATGACTTCCTGGTATTTACCAAGTTGCAAACCAGCCGCATCCAGCATGGCTACCACAGGTTTTACCTGATGACCATCTTTGTTGTGGCATCGGCACTCGTTTGGGTAGTGATATGGCGAGCCGACCCAATCATGCTCGAACTCAACTTTGCGGACATGCCCCTCAACCTGGTTGCGGTGCTTGCACTAATCATCACTGCCGCTTTATCCGCCGTAGTCTCCCACTCAAGGGTTATTGCACTGGTGGCCATGGGGGTGATCGGATTTGGCATCACCATCATATTCATCGCTTTCAGTGGCGTTGACCTGGCCATTACAATGGTGATGGTAGAAGTTTTGATGGTCATCCTTGCAATGGCTGTGCTATACCACTTGCCAAAATACACAAAATACTCTGATACGGGTGCAAGGATGCGCGACGGACTTGTAGCTGCCGTCGTGGGGGTTTTTATGATGGTTCTGGTTTTGCAGGCAGGCACCAGCCAGCTGGATATACCCATTTCTGAATTTTTCAAGGACAAGAGTTACTCCGAAGCATTCGGAAGAAACATTGTGAACGTCATCCTGGTGGATTTCAGGGCACTCGACACCCTCGGTGAAATAACAGTGATTGCAATCGCCGCCATCGGCATCTTCTCGATGATTAAGTTAACAAAAAAATAAAGAACTGATATGGAATCGGTTATATTACAGATTGCTGCCCGCCATATGCGCCCCTTGCTGATCATCTTGTCAGTGATCGTGCTCTACCGCGGACACAACGAGCCCGGCGGCGGTTTTATTGGCGGCTTGATGCTCGGTGCTGCTTACATCTTATATGCCATGGCGTTCGGCGTCGGGAAGACCCAAAACAGGATCCTCTTCAGCCCCATAAACCTTACGGCACTGGGACTGCTGATCGCGCTGCTGAGTGGAGTACCTGCTTTACTCAGCGGGATGCCTTTCATGACAGGTGAGTGGGTTACCTTTTTTGCAAACTCAGCTTTTGAACTAAAACTGGGCACTCCCCTGCTCTTTGACGTGGGTGTATTTTTTGCCGTCGCCGGGATGTTGATGCTTGTCATGTTTTCAATAATGGAGGAATAATGGTATGCTTTTTTTACTTGCAGTAGTGATAGGGGTTTTATACGGATCAGCAGTTTACCTGCTGCTGCGGCGAAACATATTCAAACTGGTGCTGGGCCTGATCTTCCTGGGCCACGCCACCAACCTGCTCTTGTTTGTGGCCAGCGGACTCACAAGTGGATACCCTGCCTTCCTTCGCAACATCGCAGGCGAAACAGAAATGATGGCGGACCCATTGCCACAAGCGCTTATCCTGACAGCCATCGTCATAGGTCTTGGTGTTACGGCCTTTGCCCTGGTATTGGTGTATCGCTTTTACAGTGTTACAAAAACAGTTGATTTGGACGAATTATCTGAAAACGAATAAACATGATACTGATCTTACCCATCATACTACCCCTGCTGTTCATGGTGATACTCATTTTCACCCGCAGGTGGTTGTTCTTCCAGCAAGCCTTCAGCCTGCTGGCAAGCATCGGCCTCACAGTGCTGGCTGCATTGTTATTGAAACAAGTGTATATTGACGGTGCAACCACACTGCAGATGGGATCGTGGCCTGCACCATACGGAATCACCCTGATCTCCGACCTGCTGGCAGCCATTATGTTGCTTACAACATCGTTTGTGGCCGTCGTGGTGATGATTTACAGTCCCGGTTTTATTGACAGAGAAAGGCAAACCGCCGGCTATTACCCGCTGGTTTTTGGTTTGCTGATGGGTGTAAACGGTGCATTCCTGACTGGTGACATATTCAATATGTATGTGTGGTACGAAGTCATGCTCACCTCATCCTTTGTACTTATCGCGCTGGGTGGTTCGGCCGAACAGTTGCGTGGCAGCATCAAATACGTCACCATCAGCTTTGTAGCTTCCATCTTCTTTGTGGCGGCCATCGGCATCCTTTACGGACAGGCCGGGACGCTCAATATGGCCGACCTGGCATACAAAATGCGCACCTGGGAAAATATGCCATACATAAACGGCGCCCTGATGCTGTTTTTCGTGGCTTTTAGCGTAAAAGCCGCACTTTTCCCTTTTTTCTTCTGGCTACCGGCATCTTATCATACTCCTCCTGTGGCCATCACGGCCCTGTTTGCCGGCACGCTTACAAAAGTAGGAATATACACCATGTTCCGTTTTTACAGCTTATTCGTGGTGCAGGATGTCCTTTTCTGGAAGATATTCCTGCTTGTGATCGCAGGACTTACCATGTCGGTGGGTGTGCTGATGGCTGCTTCGCAGTTTGACATCCGTAAGATATTGTCGTTTCACATTATCAGCCAGGTGGGTTATATGGTGATGGGACTCGCCATCTTTAGCACGAATGCGATTGCGGCAGCAATTTATTTCACGATTCACAACATGTTATCCAAAACCAATACGTTTCTGGCCGGCGGACTGGTTTACCAACGCTCGGGCAGCTATGACCTGAAGCACCTCGGTGGATTATACAAGACCGCTCCTTTCCTGGCTTTGCTGTTCTTCATCCCGGCCATGTCGCTCGCAGGCATTCCGCCTTTGCCCGGCTTCTTCGGAAAGTTCTTCCTGATCAAAGGCGGCTTTGAAGCCGGCGATTACTTCATCACGGCAGTAGCCATCGCTGTCGGATTGTTTACCCTTTTTTCAATGGTAAAGATATGGAATGAAGCCTACTGGAAAAAAGCTCCTGATGGGGAAACGGGCAATGGGAAAGTGGGCACATCGGCCATTGCCGCCACAGCAGTGCTGGCAGCAGCCGTCGTACTGCTGGGCATATTTGCCGGGCCGGTTATGGAAATATCACAACAGGCAGCCATTCAACTGGCTGATCCCTATCATTATATTGAAGCTGTTTTAAATATCTCATCAAAATAGAAAGAAAATGCGGAGCATATTGAACATATTCGTTCGTTTTGTCAGGCTTTTACTGTTTATCCTGTATTATTTAAAAGAACTGGTGCTATCAAGCCTATACGTCGCCTGGGATATCATCACACCCACCGACCTGATGCGCCCCGGCTTCGTTGAAGTACCAATTGATCTCAAAAATGAAACCGCCATCATTTCGCTGGCCAACCTCATTTCGATGACCCCTGGCAGCTTAACGGTAGATATGACACCCGACAAAACAAAGATCTACATCCATGCTATGTATCTTCATGATAAGGAGCAGTTTGTAAAAAAAATAAAAGGAGAACTTGAACACAAGATCCGTTTAATTTTCGAATAAAACAACTTAGCATATGACAATCCTGGCAACATATCCCGTTTTGAATTTCGCGATACACTTCAGCTTCGCCTGCCTTACCATTGCTTTGTTTGCGGGTCTGTACCGCTTGCTCACCGGCCCTTCCCTGCCCGACCGCATTGTGGTGATGGACCTGGTAGCATCGCTGGTGATCGGGCTCATCATTACCTACATCATGCTCACCGGGAAGCCCGTGTATCTGAATGTCGCCGTGGTGATTGCCCTGCTGGTTTTCATGGGCAACATCGCTTTCGCTAAATACTTAAAGAGGAGGATAGAACAATGATGGAATGGATCGTATCAATTTTGCTGATTTCCGGGGCATTGTTCATGCTCGTTGCCGCCATAGGCGTTGTAAAGCTTTCCGATGTATACATGCGGATGCACGCCATCACCAAGGCAGCCTCCCTGGGTGCCATCCTGATGCTCGCATCTGTTGTGCTCTGGCATCCGCAATGGATTGTTGGCATTGAAGCCTTGATGGTCGTACTGTTTGTAATCCTCACCTCACCCATCGGTGCACACATGCTCGCCCGGGTAGCCTACCGGATGAAGGTGCCAATCGGTGATGGTTATGTTATGGATGAATTGAAGGATGCCATTGAAAAGGGCGATCTCGATGGTGACAGCGAGAACAAAATCACTGACTCCATTGACCAGGAGAAGATATAGTCTTCCACTCACCATATTAACCCATAAAGGCATAAGGCAACATCATATGCATAGTTTGATAAGACAACTTCCCAAGAGGGCAAAATAATAAAACGCTGACAGAATTGCAGTTTTGGGCAATGTATTATATTTGCCATTAAAAAGCTTATCCTCACTTAACAATTGCTCTGAGTGATTCTCATCAAAGCAAAACACAGCAGGATAATATATAAATATGCCAGGATGGCATGGTAGTGAATTGGGAAATTGCTGAATACCTCACGGCACCGTTATCCTCCAACCGATGATATTTTAATCGAAGGTTTTAATCAATCCATTTTTCATGAATCCAAAAACGATTTTCAGCAATTTACCGATAAAACATTCGTTTGAATCAACTGTTAAGTTGCATCAGCGATGGTTTTGTAACATTAGAAAATGGAATAAATTACACTTTAGGGTAATAGCCAATACAAAAAAAACGTACTTTTAAGGAGTCAATTAAATTGCTGCCGATGTTTCACCTGAAAGGCTCAGCCAGTTATTTAACAAAAGGGAGTTAACATGAATAAGCAAAAAAGCAACCCAGAAGATGGTTCCAGGCTTCGCCAAAGGGCTGAAGAAAAACTTAAGCAGCAGAAATCACAAACAAACAAAGCTGTTTCAGAAGCCGACATGCTGAAACTCATCCATGAGTTGCAGGTTCACCAGATTGAATTGG
>SKOK01000069.1 GCA_007120085.1 Bacteroidales bacterium
AAAGATGGCACTGCCATTGTTCGCGCCGGCTGTCCGGCACACAACTGCGGAGGCCGTTGCGTACTCAAACTTTTTGTGAGGGACGGAGAAATTGTTCGCATAGAAACCGACGACAGGCCTGGCGACGACATCAGTGATCCCCAGCTGCGTGCCTGCATACGCGGACGTGCCTACCGGCGGCGGCAATACCATCCAGACAGGCTGAAATACCCCATGAAACGCATTGGCAAGCGCGGCGAAGGCCGGTTTGAAAGGATCACTTGGGATGAAGCGCTCGATATGATGGCTTCAGAGATCAAAAGGGTGAAGGAGCAATACGGCAATTCTGCCATTCTTGTGCCCTATGGCACGGGAAGCTACAACCAGTGCAACGGCCGTCAGACTGCAGCCCGCCTGATGAACCTTTATGGCGGCTCACTGGGGTTTTACAACAGCTACAGCTGGGCATGCATCAGCAAAGCCACACCTTATGTGTATGGCACCAGTGTTACTGGCAACCAGCGGCAGGACTGGGTCAACGCCCGCTACATCATCATGTGGGGCTGGAACCCCTCCGAAATGCGCGACGGTACAAACAGCGAATACTTTATCAAGAAAGCAAAAGAAAATGGTGCCAGGGTGATCTGCATCGATCCGCGCATGAGCATGAGCGCCACAGCACTGGCCGATGAGTGGATTCCGATCCGGCCGGGAACGGATGTCGCACTGATGAGCGCCATGGCACACGTCATCATCTCTGAAAACCTGCACGATAAAGACTTCATCAAGCGATGCTGCATAGGTTTCGACAGCACACAAATGCCTGCGGGCCTCGAAAACGAGGAAAGCTATTGCGATTATATCTTTGGGAAGCATGACGGACAGCCAAAGACACCGGAATGGGCGGAGGCCATCACTGCCATCCCAAAAGAGACCATCACCAGGATAGCCAGGGAGTATGGCAGCACCAAACCCGCCATGCTTTACCAGGGCTATGGCATGCAGCGACGTGCCTATGGCGAACAACCCGTGCTTGGCGGATGCGTGCTGGCAGCCATCACCGGCAACGTTGGCATCCCGGGCGGATGGGCCAGCGGCATCGCTTTGCAAGCCGATGATGGCGGGCCATTCTGGAATGTATTCCCCGTAGGAAGAAACCCTGTACGGACAAGCATCCCGGTGTTTCTATGGACTGAAGCCATCCTCAGAGGCAAAGAGATGGGCGCTGAAGATGGCGTTGTGGGTGCAGAAAAACTGGACAACAATATCAAACTCATCTGGTGTGTCGCCTCCAACATCCTCATCAACCAGCACGCCGATACCAACCGAAGCGCGAAAATCCTCCAAGACGAAAACCTCGTCGAGTTCATTGCCGTCCAGGATCAGTTCCTCACACCTTCGGCAAAATTTGCCGACCTCGTATTGCCAGTCTGCACCCAATTTGAAATGTGGGGACTGGAAGACGGCTGGAAATACGGAGATGAGGTGATCGTGATGCCCAAAGTGCTTGAACCACCTTACGAAACGAAGACTGACTACCAGATCGCAGCCGACCTGGCAGAAAGGCTTGGCATAAAAAATGAATATACACTTGGTCGCAACGAACGTGAATGGATCGAATGGGCGGTGAAGTACTACCGCAACACGCGCTTCCCTGACATCCCGGACCTCGAAAAACTGCACGAGATGAATCGCGGTGTGTACACACAACCTGTGAATGAACCCAAAATAGCCTTTCGTGACTTTAGAAAAGATCCTGAAAAACATCCGTTGAATACCCCTTCGGGTAAGATTGAGCTGTTCAGCAAGACCTTGTTTGAGATGAACAAGCCGGAAAACATTCCTGCTGTGCCGAAATACATCAGGGAGTGGGAAAGCCCATTCGGAGAAGAGGCTGAGAGGTACCCGCTGCAGGCCATCGGGCACCACTACATGTCACGCGTGCATTCAACTCACGACGGCATCGACTGGCTGGAAGAAGCATTCCCGCAACGATTGTTCATAAATCCCATTGATGCTCAAACAAGGGGCATTAAAAACGGTGATGAGGTATTGGTATTCAACGACCGTGGAAAAATCCGAATGCCCTGCCGGATCACAAATAAGATCATGCCCGGTGTGGTAAACATCCCCCAGGGCGCCTGGTGGCAGCCAGATAAGGATGGCGTTGACCACCGTGGCAACGTGAACGTGCTTACCAGCCACCGCTGGACACCATTGGCATATGGCAATGCACAGCATACGATGATGGTGGAGGTGAGGGGTTGTTAATGTGAAAATGTGAAGATTTGCAATGTGCAATGTGCAATGTGCAAATGATTTCAGGCTGATCAACGACAGTAAACACAGGGCTTGACCTGTGTGCCGAACTATAGAAAGCTGGAAGCATAAGGATAGAACTGTAAAGTACAACCCGATAGAAATTTGAAGTGGACAACCAATCAAACGATTAAACAATTAAACAATTAAACAATTAAACAATTTGTTTTAGTTATGAAGCAACTGGGGTTTTTCTTTGATGCATCGGCTTGTTCGGGTTGCAAGACCTGCCAGGTGGCCTGTAAGGACAAGCACGATTCACCTTTAGCGGTTCGCTGGCGACGCGTTTACGAGGTGTGCGGCGGGGGCTGGAAACGACAGGGTGATGCATGGGTTCAGGATATCAGCGCTTACCACGTGTCGATGGCCTGCAACCACTGCAAAGAACCCATTTGTCTGGATGCCTGCCCCAACAAAGCCATCCTAAAGGAAGAAAACGGTGTGGTACTCATTGATTACGACAGATGTATGGGATGCAGGTACTGCGAATGGACTTGTCCGTATGGCGCACTGCAGTTTGACAATACATTGAAGGTGATGACAAAATGCAGTTTCTGCGCCGATTACCTTGAAGAAGGGAAGCCACCATCATGCGTTGCAGCCTGCCCAACGCGGGCACTCGACTTTGGCGAGCTCGAAGAACTGGAGAAGCGCCATGGCATCAACAGGGAAGACTTCCCCCTGCCTGAAGAACATTTTACCAATCCTGCGCTGGTAATCAAACCGCACAGGCATGCATATAAAGGTGGCAGTAAATCAGTATCTATCATTAACAAAGAAGAGGTGTCATGAACAGCAATGAGTGGCCGTTGGTCTTTTTCACAGTATTGTCGCAAATAAGCCTCGGTGTCATATTTGCGGCATTTGTATTGTCGTTCACGATGAGAAACTCCGCAGATCCAGCCCTGGAAAGTCTCAAAAAACTGGTAATCATTGCATCCCTGGGTACAATGGGGGTTGCTTTGATCATTTCTTTCCTGCACCTGGCAAACCCATTGCATGCCGTATATGCAATCAGCAATACCGGTTCATCATGGCTCAGCAGGGAAATTCTGCTGGCTATGATGTATTTTTTTACACTGCTCGTTTGCTTCACTTCCATAAAATATAATCTACCACACAGCAGCATGTTCGGATACTTTTTCCTGGCATCCCTTTTTGTTGGCACAATGATGGTCTGGTCAATGGCACAAGTATATATGATCCCTACCGTACCGCTGTGGAACAGCCCTGCAACACCGGTGGCCTTCTTTAATACAGCCATTATGCTCGGAAGTGGTTTGCTGCTGGTCATTCTAACGTCATACCATATACGTATTAGTGCATTGCCCGACATCAAACAATTTCAAACGGCACTTTTCTACCTGGTTGCAGCTTCAGCATTTATATATTTATTGAACACACTTTTACTCCAGCCGGATGTAACAGCCGTGGCTGGTGGTTTCAGGGCGCCGGCCATTCCCATGTTCTGGGGACTTGCCCAAAAAGTGCTTATGATAGTCGGTTTTGGGTTGCTTGTTTACTGGTACACTACGCAAACAGCCATTGCCATTTCAGGCAAACATTGGATGTTGTTTTTTGCTGTCGCCTTGCTCCTGCTGGCAGAACTTGCAGGTCGATATGTTTTTTACGCATCGTATTATCGCGTTGGAATATAGTGAAAAGTAAAAAGATAAAAGTGAAAAGTAAAAAATGTAATGACAGGGCTTGAGCTGTCACAGGCTTGACCTGTCAATCACAGTTCAAGAAATTAAGAAAATGCCAATGCGGAAAAAAGGCTTCTGCACTGCTCACTGAATAATGGGCACCAACTCCCTTGGGAGAGGAGTCGGGGGTGAAGACAAATGAATTACTGCAAACACAGGACTTGACCTGTGTACCGAAATACAAACACATGGCAAACGAAGTCACAGGGGTAGTCTTGTCGGGAGGCAGAAGCTCACGGTTCGGGCAGGACAAAGGTTTATATCCATACAAGGGCAAGCCACTAGTCTTGCATGCACTGGAAATCCTTGATCCTATTTGCAGTAAACTGATGATCAGCACGAATGACAGCAGGTCCTATGCCGGTTTTGGTTACGAGTGCATTGAAGACCTATCTCCCAATGCAGGACCACTGGCGGGCATTCAAAGTGCATTAACCCATGCTCCTACCGATATTGTGGCCCTCATCAGTTGTGACACGCCCCACATACCTTCCACATTGTATGCAACATTAATTGATAGCATCCGCAATCATGATGTTGTGATGCCTTCGCACAGCGGATTCATTGAGACAATGACTGCCGTTTATGCCAAAAAGTGCCTGCCCTGGATTGAAACCGCCATCAAGTTAAAACGTTTTCGAATCCTGGATGCCATCAAACCGATGGATAGCCTGTTCCTGGAGATCGAACACAAAGGGTTTTATAGACCGGACATCTTCCATAATATTAACTACAAGGAAGATATCAGGTAATTCTATCAAGGCATGTCACTCTTTTTTGCTGCGCAGTCTTAGCGTTTCAAGTTGCTTTAACTCTTTTACATCAACAAGGTCTTTAAGCCTTCCGGATGTAATTTTGGTCTCAATAAGATCTTCAAAACCAATTACTAATAACGTTATCGCACCGGTATTAAGATCCTTTTTCCTTTTAAATGCCTCTTCAAATGTCAGGCGTGTAGAGTATAATTGAATGATGTCAATTTTGTTGTTATGATCATCAAATAATGCAATATTTTTATTTCGTTTTATCTCATCCAATGCTTTTTCACAGGAATCATTGGTATAACCAAGTGATACTATAGCTTCTCCCAATTTTTTTAAGTTGCCGGGTGATTGATCGATCCAAAGATCCGGGTCAGATGTGGTACGCACATATCCATATACTGCAACAGCGTGGCCTCCAACGATCAGGTACTTCACCTGATGTTGGTCAAGTGCGGTCAATACCTCAATATGGAAATCAAGAATTCCCTGGTGCAAGGCTTTTTGTTTTCGTTTTCGAGCGATAAAGTGAGAAAACATGTGGCTTAGCCACAGTTTTAAACCCTGCAGAGAGCTCATACAGCTTAAACAGCCGCTCTAGTGGCGTCATCGAAAGCATCAAGCGGCGTTCAGCATCCGAAGATTCTTCAAAAGTATCATATGATTCAATTCGCTTTGCCTTCAAGTACTTGTCAAATTAAAAATACCCAGATACAAATATAATAGAAAAACAATAAGCTCCTATTGATCACTTCCCTGGAATCATGTCAACGCCAGCCACAAAGCAATGAACTGAGTTTGTTGAAGTGACTCAAAAAACACAAAGATGCAGACATCTTATATCAGAAATCTACAGTAACTTAGTAAAACCCGCATGCCTCCATGCCTTAATGGCAATCCTTGTTCACATCGAGCACAAAACGTTCGATTACCTCCAGCGGGGCAGCTGTTTCCCATCCTGCAAAATCGCGGATATCGTCATAAGTGACTTTGGCCTTGTAAGCTTTCATATAAATAGATGCGATGGGTTTGTATGACCAGTGCCAGCGCTCCTCTTCATAGCCTCCTTCCCGTTGCTGGCCGTGATGCGTATAGGGCTGACAAAAGCCAAAACCGGCAGCATTGGCATCGAGCCATTCATAGACCTTCAAACCCTGGCCTGATTCAAAATAACTGTTATTCAGACTATTCAAGTCAACATCCGTCCCCCAGTGGTGACGTGAAGTTCCTGGCATTGCACTAAAGCGTAGAATCTCCAATGCCCGTTCTGCAGGATCCTGGATATCAGTAGCCAAAATATTGCCATGCAGGATTTGCCGGCCATGCCACTTGTTCTCCCATATTCTTTTCTGGTGCTGGAAGTCACGTGTGGCAGACAGCACAGTGAGCACAATGCCATCAACCAGGGCAGCCTCACGCATCGCCAGGAAAGCCTCATAAGCCTCCCTGCGAAGGTACATGCCACTTCGGTTGGCATATGCCGCATCGATCAGTACAAAATCATCATCACCGGACGGGTTGACATGGCCCAGTAATGCATCCTTCGAAATGTTTGCAATATGATCGATATCAGAATCTTGCATTGTCGTTACAGGTTTTTCAGTATGATCTTCATTTACAACGTTGTCTTTCATTACAGGTGGAGACGGAGGCACGGACACACGCCGTGCCGCCCTGTACCCACGCGAGAATACCAGCAGGATCACGAGCACGACTAACAGGATAATCAGCATCACCTGCTGTTTTTGCTTTTTGTTCTTTTTCTTTCTCTTTTTCATGTTGAGAACAAGAGGATGCCGATTACTTCAGCCACTTATCAAGCCATTTAAAGAACTCGCGTTGCCATACGAGGCCATTTTGTGCTGACAATACCCAGTGATTTTCTTCCGGAAAGAGCAGCAACCGGCTCGGAATACCCATCAGTTGCGCCGCATTGAAGGCCTGGAGGCCTTCCCCATAAGGTACGCGGTAATCCTTTGCTCCGTGTATGACCATCATGGGCGTATCCCATTTATGGAGGTGCAGGTGAGGCGAAAAGTCGTAGCTGTGCGGACGCGGGTCTTCCCAGTAAGGGCCACCGATATCGTGATTGGCAAAAAACATCTCTTCGGTGGTGGCGTACCAGCTTTCGAGGTTAAACAATCCGCAATGCGAAATAAATGCGCTGAAGCGCCCGTCGTGATTGCCAGCAAGCCAAAAAACGCTATAGCCGCCATAACTGGCACCTACCGCTCCCAAACGGTTCTCATCAACAAAAGGCTCAACTTTCACGGCATCAATGGCACTAAGGTAATCTTTCATATTCTGACCGCCATAGTCGAGGCTGATCTGGTCGTTCCACTCCTGACCAAAGGTTGGCAGACCGCGACGGTTCGGTGCCACCACGATGTAGTCGTGTGCAGCCATGATCTGGAAGTTCCAGCGGAAGGAAAAAAACTGGCTCACGGCACTCTGTGGGCCACCGCCACAATACAGCAGCGCAGGATACTTCTTCGATGGATCGAAATTGGGCGGATAGATCACCCACACCAGCATATCCTTATCATCGGTGGTTTTTACCCAACGCTCTTCTACCCTGCCCATGGCAGTGCGCGCCAGTATTCCACCATTAACAAAACTGAGCTGATCCTGTGCACCACTCGCAGGGTTTACCCGGAATATCTCGGTGGGCATCGAAATCGACATGCGCTCGGCGATCAAGTGCTCCCCAGCAAGGGCAACCGACTGGTAGTTGTGATGGCCTTCAGTAAGCTGTGTGATCTCAGCGGTTTCCAGGTCAAGCGCATACAGCTGGTAAGTGGCATGTATGCCGCTCACGAAATACAATGTACGGCTATCGGCCGACCAGGCAAAGCCGCTTGAGCTCTGATCAAAGCCGGCTGAATAGTCACGATATTTTCCCGTTTCCAAATCCATGATCATGATGCGGTTTTTATCCGACTCAAAGCCTGGCGTCGCCATGCTTTCCCAGGCCATGTAGCGGCCGTCAGGTGAAAAAACGGGGTTCTTGTCGTAGCCTTCGTTGAAGGGCGTAAGGTTACGGGTTTCGCCGCTTGCGAGGTCGTATAGGTATATGTCAGAGTTTGTGGACGTGGTCCACTCCTTGCCCACCAGTTTTTTGGCAATATATGCCAGTGCTTTGCCGTCGGATGTCCATGCTATTTGTGAGCTACCGCCAAATGGTGGCAGTGGTGAATCCCAGGGTTCATCCTTCATAATGTCGATGCCTTCGCCCACATTACCATCCGAATAGGATGCAACGAAAACGTGGCTGTAGGTGCCGTCGTGCCAGCGGTCCCAGTGCCTGTACATCAGGTCATCCGCAATGTAGGCATTGGCCTTGCCGAGGTCGGGATGGTGGTCGGTGGCCAGTGCAGATGAAATCTTTACCTTTTTTGTAAAATAGATGTGCTGCATATCCGGTGCATACCCAAAGCCGGTGATGCCGCCATCGATGCTGGTCACCTGCCGGATGTTACTGCCATCCGGATCCATCTCAAAGAGCTGGCTCTTCCCGTCAACAGCTTTGAGGAAGCCGATGCGCCTGCCGTCGGGGCGCCAGCGGGCAGATGTTTCAGAAACATCCGAATTCGTGATGTTTACAGGATCGCCACCTGCTGCCGGAATTATCCATAAGTCACGGGTGCCCTTGTTTTCCTGGATATCGAAATAAGTCACCCCGTAAAGCACCGAATTTCCATCGGGTGACACCTGCACATCGCCGAGGCGGCCAAACTGCCAGAGTGTTTCGGGGGTCATGGGTTGTGCCTGTGCATGCAGGGAAGCAGGTAAAGTCATGCAAACAAAAATCGCCATTGAAATCAGTTTTTTTGTCATGGTTATAAACATTGTTGGTTAGAATTATAATTGGTTCAGGGTTCAGAGTTTTCAGGTTTTAAAGATTTGGCAACCTGGAAGTTTCCATCTGCTATCGCAGGATGGAAACTCCGGGTGAACATCCCCCGGAGATGGAATCCTCCGATGGGAGATTCCATCTTTCAAACACTTCCTACATCTACAACCGACAATTGACAGTGCACAATCGCCAGTAGTCAATCGATAATCGTCAATCGTCAATCAAGCCATCTCCTTCAGCACATCCTTGATCTTACCCTCCAGCTCCTCGGCCAGCTCTACATTGTCGGTCAGCAGCTGCTTCACGGCATCGCGGCCCTGCCCCAGCTTGGTTTCGCCGTAGCTGAACCATGAGCCGGATTTCTTAATGATATTATTGTCAACGGCCAGGTCAATGATCTCACCCATCTTTGAGATACCAAGACCATAGATGATATCGAACTCGGCCTGGCGGAAGGGTGGTGCCAGCTTATTTTTCACCACTTTAACACGTGTGCGGTTACCCATGATCTTGTCGCCTTCTTTGATCTGGGTAGCACGGCGGATGTCGATGCGCACCGAAGAGTAAAACTTCAGGGCGTTGCCGCCTGTAGTCGTTTCGGGATTGCCAAACATCACACCGATCTTTTCGCGCAGCTGGTTGATGAAAATGCAGCAGCAGTTGGTTTTGTTGATGGTGCTGGTGAGCTTGCGCAGTGCCTGCGACATCAGCCTGGCCTGCAAACCGACTTTCGAGTCGCCCATTTCGCCTTCGATCTCGCTTTTGGGCGTGAGTGCCGCCACCGAGTCGATCACGATGATGTCGATGGCACCCGATCGGATAAGGTTTTCCGCTATCTCGAGGGCCTGTTCTCCATTGTCGGG
>SKOK01000058.1 GCA_007120085.1 Bacteroidales bacterium
AAGCGGTCGTAGAAGTCGAAAACAATTTCCGCAAGAGGCATCTCGAAAGTCATCTCTACCCTGTCGGTGGTAAGGTAAACCTGGTTTTTAACGATGCCGCGCTTGTCGAGGCAGAGCGACATTACCGGGCCGACAAAATCCGACTTTGTGATGATCTGTGCGTGAATGTAAGGTTCTTCAATGCTTTCAAGCTCATTTGGCCCGGGCAAATCGGAAGGGTTGTTCACGATGCGCATTTCTCCTTTTTTGGTGAATGCGTGATACGAAACGTTGGGAACGGTATTGATGACAGTCATGTCGAACTCCCGCTCCAGCCTTTCCTGTACGATCTCCATGTGGAGCATCCCGAGGAAGCCGCATCTGAAGCCAAAGCCAAGTGCTGCCGAAGATTCAGGCTCGTATGTCAGCGAGGCATCGTTGAGCTGCAGCTTTTCCATGGCGGTGCGCAACTCCTCGAAGTCGTCGGTATCAACAGGATAGATGCCTGCAAAAACCATGGGCTTCACGTTTTCGAATCCTTGTACGGCCTCCATTGTGGGTCGGTGCACGTGGGTGATGGTGTCGCCCACTTTTACCTCCCGGGCGTCTTTGATACCTGAGATAATGTATCCTACGTCGCCCGCCGAAATCTCTTTCCGCGGATGCTGTGATATCTTTAAGACGCCCACTTCGTCAGCGTGGTATTGCTTCTTGGTGTTCATGAACTTAACGTGTTCGTCCTGCCTGATTTTGCCGTGGTAAACCCTGAAATAGGCGATTACGCCACGGTAGGCATTATATACTGAGTCGAAGATCAGCGCTTGAAGGGGTGCATCAGGGTCGCCTACCGGTGGTGGGATGCGTGCCACGATGGCTTTAAGGATGTCGTCAACACCGATGCCGAGTTTGCCGCTTGCCGGGATGATCTCATCGGGGTCGCATCCGATGAGATCGACGATCTGGTCAGCCACCTCTTCCGGCATCGCCCCAGGAAGGTCTATCTTGTTCAGAACGGGGATGATCACAAGGTCGTGCTCCAGGGCGAGGTATAGATTGGAAATAGTCTGTGCTTCAATGCCTTGCGAGGCATCAACAATGAGCAGCGCACCTTCGCAGGCTGCAATTGAACGCGAGACCTCATAACTGAAGTCAACGTGTCCGGGAGTATCAATCAGGTTCAGTTTGTAATCAACACCGTCCTGCACATAGTCCATCTGGATGGCGTGGCTCTTGATGGTGATGCCTCGCTCACGTTCCAGGTCCATGTTGTCAAGCACCTGGTCTTTAAAGTCCCTGTCAGTGATGGTATTGGTCATCAGCAGCATACGGTCGGCCAAAGTACTCTTTCCGTGGTCTATGTGGGCAATGATGCAAAAATTTCGAATGTTTTTCATAGCCTGCAAAATTACAATTAAAAAGCGATATTTTTATGTATTTAAATGCGGTTTTCGATCACAGCTGCAACGCAAATGCGCGAATTTTGTTAATTTTGACCCGTTGCCGCAATAATCAACCCGTATCAAAGGTTATTCTCTGCAGCAGGGCATTGCCTTTCAACATAAAAACAAGTCATGAAGAACAAAAAAATACCCATATTCCTTCTGATGCTGTTTTCCGTCGGACTCGTTCACGCCACAGACACATATCCCATCGTTAACTTTGACGGACAAAGCATTGAAACGTGCTCAGGCAGTTTCGTGCACAGCATTGGCCTGCCCGGCTCCGGCTACGGGCCTGACGAGAACTACAGCATTACCTTTTGCAGCAGCAGCCTGAATAACCCTTTCATGATGCTGCATTTTGAGTCATTTCAGCTTGGCCCCGATGATTTTCTGTATGTTTATGATGGTCCCGATTCAAGTGCCCCGCTCATCATTGCTGCCACCGGGCAAGACCTGGCCGGGCAGTCAGTGCAGTCAACAGCCGGATGTTTGCACTTTCAATTTGTCTCTTCTGATTTTGATCCCAATGATCCTGATGAATTGACGGATAGAATCGGATGGCAGGCCGGTATCTCCTGTTTCAGCATTTGCGACTTCTTTGTGGCCGAAATAGAGGCTCACAACGGCCTGATGCATTGCCCGAAAACAGTGGGAGAGTTATCATTTTCAGCAACAGCGACCTACACGGATGAAAGCTTTGTTTATAATCCGGACAATTTTGAATTTACCTGGCAAATACTGGATGAAACTTTTTTTGGTCCTGCGGCAGTGTATGATTTCGGCCAGCTGGATGACAAGCCCGGTGCCTATACGGTCAGGGTAAATGTTACAGACAATCGCACCGGCTGCGAAACAACGTCTTACAAGGTGGTGCTCATCGGGACTTATCCCACCTTTGATGGCACAACCCTTTCTACGGATACTGTGTGTGCGGAAGAAAGCTTTGTGCTGACCGGTGTAACCAATCCAACCATGTGGACAGGCTTTGACACGGGTGTTGCGGAGGATGAGCCGGTCTTTATCAACCAGGATAACCCTTATGGTTCTGCACTGACCTTTGATGTTTTTGGTGATGCGGTGATCTCATCGCTCAACGACATCGACAGGGTTTGCGTAACCCTGGAGCACATGGAATACAGGGATCTTGAGTTTCATTTAAGATCACCTGACAATACCCTGATTCAGCTCAAACAAGCAGCCGGCCATCCCGATGAGCCCATAGATATTGTGAACCTTGGAGAGCCCGTTGTTGAGCCTTCAAACATTCCCGGCAGGGGATATGAATACTGTTTTTCACCGGCACCTTTTTATGGCACGATGTATGAGACAGCTCCAAGAAGACATGCTTACAGTGATAATGCCGGCAACTACTATGCCGTTGCATTTTATATGCCTGTTGACGGAGCCTATACATCCGCCCAGGGGTTTGGAGATTTTGTTGACGCTGGCAGCCCAATGAATGGTACCTGGACTTTTTACGTTGAAGATAACACACAAGAAACCTCAGGCCATGTTTTTAGCTGGCGCTTGCTGTTTAACGAAGAATACTATCCTGACTCACTGATATTTACGCCCGAGATTGTCAGTGAGCAGTGGTATCATAACGGCAGTGCCCTGAATGGCAACCCGGCTACACACTCACTTCCGGATCCCGGTATGATGCCCGAAACCCACGAGTTTCTGTTTGAGGCCACCGATAACTTTGGCTGCACCTATGATACCACGCTATTTATCACTGTATTGCCTTTGCCCAAAGCTGAGATTTTCTCTGAACATGAACTGCCTGTTTGCGAGGGCGACTCTACCTGGCTTACCGTTTCGCCAATAGATGACTTTGGCGACACCTGGCTGTACCAGTGGCAGATGGCTGCCGGCGACTTGCCCGGGAGTGTTTATGACACGCTGAATGTGAAAGAACCGGGTATGTACACGGTGATGATCACTGACAGCATTACGGGCTGTATTGACTTCTTCGAGAAGGAATTCGAAACACAGAACTGTGACTGGGAAATACCGAATGTGTTTACGCCCAATGGTGATGGCATCAATGATTATTTTGAGATTCAGATAGGTGAGCGGGGACAGTTTGTTGAGACCTTCATCCCACAGCTGCAGATCGTGGTATTTAACCGGCACGGGCGAAGGGTTTTTGAACACAACGACTACTATAACAACTGGTGGGACGGGGGCAACGTGCCTGATGGTACCTACTTTTATGTCATACAGTATGCCCGGCAGGGTGAAATAAAATATGCAGAGGGGTCGGTGACCATTATTCGCTAATAAATACAGAATTATTTTTTGTGTTTTAAATGAATACATTAATTTTGGGGTTTTCATAACCTGCATTATTCATGCTTTTAATTCAGGTCAGATGCAAGGCGTCGGAAGCCACCGACATAGTATTCTATTTCAAGGCTTTCGCAACGAAGCAGATGGCCTGAATAATGCAGGCTAAACTAAAATCTTATAGTAATAAACAAATCTTACAAAACTTATGACAACAGAAGAGAAGGGCAACGCTGAAGGTGTGAAGGCGCCTGAGGGTATGATGCAACGCATTTTGAACAAGATTGAGGTTGTGGGCAACAAGCTGCCACAACCTGTTACTTTGTTTGCCATTTTGATAGGTATTGTTTTGGTGTTATCAGTTATTTTTGGCAACCTTGGGTTGAGTGCCGATCACCCGTCGCCTGACGTGACTGAGCCGATTGAGGCGGTAAACTTATTGACGGCTGACAACATACGGATGATCATGACCTCCATGGTGGAGGTATTTGCATCTTTCCCTCCGCTGGGCCTCGTGTTGGTAGTGATGCTGGGAATTGGTGTTGCCGAGCGCAGCGGGCTTATTTCCATAGCACTTCGGGTATTTGTGGCCAAGGTTCCAAAAAAACTCATTACTTTTTCCATCGTTATTGCCGGTATGGTCAGTTCTGTTGCTGCTGATGCAGGTTATGTGGTGCTGATCCCCCTGGGTGCAGCCATTTTTAAAGGGATGGGGAGGCATCCGCTCGCTGGCCTGGCAGCCGCATTTGCCGGTGTGTCGGGTGGCTTTGGTGCCAACTTCCTGCCTACTGGCCTCGACCCCATGATCGCAGCCTTTACCCAGTCGGCAGCCACTATCATGGATGCCGGCTACACCGTTAACCCCTTGTCTAACTACTACCTGATGGCCGCCTCCGTACCGCTTATCGGTCTGGCCGGTACCTGGGTAACAGAAAAAATCATCGTGCCCCGCCTGGGCTCATATGATGGTGAAAATGACGAAACTTACAGCAACGAATTCTCAAAAGAGGAAAAAAGAGGCCTCCTGTGGGCAGGTGTTTCCATCATTGGCATCCTGGTGCTGATCGCAGCAGCCGTGATTCCCTCAAATGGCGTATTGCGCGGCGATGACGGCAGCATGAACCCGTTCTATAACTCCATCGTGCCATTGATGTTCATCCTGTTCTTTGTCTCCGGCCTTATTTATGGCATGGTGGCTAAAACCATCAAAGGCGACAAAGATGTGGCAAACATGACTGCCGAGGCAATGGGTACCATGGGCGGATACATTGTGCTGGCATTTGTAGCGGCCCATCTGGTGCAATTCTTCATCTGGTCAAACCTGGGCTCAATACTTGCCATTTCTGGTGCTGCCGGATTGCAAAGCATTGGCTTCACGGGCATCCCCCTGCTGGTTGCTTTCATCCTCGTTTCATCATTCATTAACCTCATCATCGGAAGTGCTTCCGCAAAATGGGCCATCCTGGCACCCATCTTTGTGCCCATGCTCATGCTGATGGGCTATTCGCCCGAAACAACACAGGCAGCCTACAGGATAGGCGACTCTTATTCAAATATCCTTACACCGCTGTTGCCATACTTCCCACTGGTAATTGTCTTTGCACAAAAATATGTCAAGAACATCGGCATCGGAACCATCATTTCGGTGATGCTGCCTTATGCAATCGCTTTTATGATCGTAAGGATACCAATGTTCATTGCCTGGTTGCTGTTAAATATTCCACTGGGAATCGAAGGACCAATCTATTATCCATAATATCCAAATTAAGAATCCTGAATTCCAACCGTGCTGTTTGTACGGTTGGAATTCTTTATGATAAAGGTACTTGTCTGATAAAGGAACAAATATTCACTGGCAGTGGCGTTTTGAAATGGTGCAGGCCATGGCAGAAAGCCTTGACCTCGCGCGCTATGGCGTAAAGGCCCTATACCTCATTGGCAGTGTAAAGACAGGTGAGGCCGGGCCGTGTTCCGACATTGACCTGCTGGCTCATTGTGTTGATGATGTGCAGAAACACGCCCTGCTTGAAGCCTGGTGCGAAGGATGGGGGCTGAGTCTGGCAGCATTAAATGAATGTAAAACCGAATTCGAAACCAAAGGTAGCCTGGTTGACCTTCATATCATTACAGACAGTGACATCGAAATGAGAAGCAGCTTTGCGGTCATGCTGGATTCCGTCAACAATAGCGCACGTCTTTTAAAGAAAACAAGCAACGATGAGTGATACGTACTTTTTTGTGTCAGATCTGCATGGCAATGCCCTGCGTTATGAAAAATTGTTGCTGCAGATTGAAAAGATGCAGCCCCGTGCAGTGTTTTTTGGGGGTGACATCTTGCCGGCAGGCCTGAAATACAGGGAGCACAGCCGTGCCAAAGCCGTTGATTTCGTTACCGGCTTCCTTGCACCCTCATTTCGCGGGCTGCAAAAAAAATGGGAATAAAATATCCCGACATTTTTCTTATCCTCGGAAATGATGACCCACGAAGCCAGGAAGCTGCCTTCCTGGAATCAGAGAAAGCAGGCTTGTGGCATTACATGCACATGAAGAAAGTACCGCTTGATGATTTTATCGTGTATGGCTACTCCATGGTGCCCCCAACACCCTTTTTGCTTAAAGACTGGGAAAGGTATGATGTTTCGCGCTATGTTGATCCCGGTTGCGTGCATCCAACCGAAGGAATCCGCACTGTAGAACCTGATGCTGATACTGAGTTTTCAACCATTAAAAACGACCTCGAAATGCTTGCCGGTGATGATGAGCTGTCGAAGGCCATTTTCCTGTTCCATTCGCCCCCGTATAAAACGGCACTTGACAGGGCAGGACTTGATGGCGTCATGGTGGACCACGTTCCCGTAGATGTGCATGTTGGCAGTATTGCAATCAAAGAGTTCATTGAACAACGGCAGCCTTTGCTCACCCTTCACGGACATATTCATGAGTCAGCCAGGATCACCGGCAGCTGGAAAGAAAAAATTCACAAGACAATGGCTTACTCTGCTGCCTACGAAGGCCCCGGACTGGCACTCGTACGCTTCACAAACAAATGCCTGATGAGTGCAGAACGGATCATTCTCTGAGAATACCCAAAAAGGCATGAAGGGCTGATCTCCGGCAAATGAACTCCCTGCAACGCTTTCCGAAAATTCCATTCGTTAATATTGTTTTGATTAACTTTGCATTAAAGCAAACATTGTTTTAATCCAGCTTTCCATGTTTAAATCTGACATTAATAAGAAATACGATAATATTTGCCGCCTGGTTTTCAAGGGGCGCCTGGCCGACGCCATTGTGCTGCTCAGGCGCTTTATTGCTGAGAGCCGCCATGAATACATCATGGATGAGCTCAATGGCATTAGGGAAAATTATGAGAACTTGCTCAGACATTCATTTTCGGAGGTTAAAGACCCTGAACGTGATAATATTTATGCCTACCTGCAGCGCAGTTTGCTGGAGCTTGCCGATAAGATGAAGGAGATGTTGCTGATGGAAAATGGCTCAGGCAACGTAATGCATTTGAAACTGGCACTTTCAAGGGAAAAAAAGATGGAACGGGCAGAGGCCATGCAATTGCTGGAAAGCCTTACCTTCGATGATGTGCTGGCCGGTTTGCTGAAAGACGTGAAGGTGCGCGAGTCTGGTGATGCCCAGGACAGGAATAAAGCATTGACGTCCATTTTCAACATTATCTGGTTAACAGATAAATATGCTGATGAAGAGATCAGCCTGCTTGATGCTGTGTGTGATTCGGACAAATTGCCCTGGCACGACAAGGCATTGATTGTTAGTGCATTGACCCTGAGTCTGCTCAGGTATTTTGAGGTCAGCAAGTTTTTGTTGCTGTTTCGCTTTGTTGAGAAACACCAGGACTTTGTTTGGGAACGTGCACTGATAGGATTATTCGTTTGCTTTTTAAAATATAATGAGCGGTATGTGCTCTATCCGGCCTTGCAGGAAAAAACGAATGCACTAAAAGATTTCCCGCGAATAGAACAGCACATAGAAGCCATCCTGGTGCAGTTTGCCAAATCCAGGGAAACAGAAAAGGTAAAGAAAAAATGGGATGAGGAGATTTTGCCGGAGATGTTAAAGATGCGGCCACGCATAGAAAAGAAACTGGACCTGAACAACATCATTTCCGATTTTCCTGAGGAAGAAAAAAATCCAGACTGGGAAACCGTTTTTGAAGATGCACCCGATCTTCTAAACAAGCTGCAAGAGTTTACTGAGATGCAGCTGGATGGAATGGACGTGTTCATCAGTGCCTTTTCTCAACTGAAGCATTTCCCGTTTTTTAGGGAGATTGGTAACTGGTTTGTACCATTTTATGCAGATAACCACGCCATCAAGTCTGCCATTATGCCTTCAGAAGAGGGCATTGACATAACCCCTTTGGTTGAGAAACTGGAGCACACGTATTTTATGTGCAACTCCGACAAGTATTCATTCAGTCTGAACCTTGGCCTGGTGCCTGATCAGCAAAAGGCCATGATGATGGATATCCTTGAGAAGGAAATGGAAAACATGACGGAGCTGGAAAAGGACCAGGATATGCTTAACGTCATGGCGCGTGCCAAAAGCATTTACACGCAATACTTCCAGGATCTTTACAGATTTTATAAGCTGCATCCCTGGCGCAACGAGTTCGAAGATGTTTTTGAGATGGACATGGATCTGTACGAGACCTGTTTTGCCAATCAGCTGATTTCGGGAAGCAAAACCATCAGGAACATTGCCGAGCTGTTATTTGACAAAGGCTTTTACGCGGATGCGCTCAAGGTGTTTTTGTCCATCCTTGAGAGAGACAAAAGCAATATTGAGCTCTTTGAAAAAATTGCCTTCTGTCATGAGAAAATGGGTGATCTCAACGAAGCATATGATTATTATCAGAAAGCTGACCTGATAGAGGCAGGCAGGCTCTGGATCGTCAAGAAGCTTGCCTGGTGTTGCAAGTACCTGAACAAGTGGGATGAGGCCCTTGATTATTATCTGCAAGCCGAGAAGCTTGATCCCGAGGACATGCGGATACAAGCAGGTATCGGACAGTGCTACATACACCTGGAACAGTACAATGAAGCACTTGATTATTATTTCAAGGTTGAAGTGCTTGCACCTGAGAACCACCGCATCAGGAGGCCGCTGGCCTGGTGCTCCTTTTTGCTTGGAAAGTTTGACACTGCCCAGGACTATTTGGAGCGCCTGCTGGAAGACAATCCATCCAATCATTATGACCTTATGAACCTTGGCCATGTGCTGTGGTGCATGCAAAAGCCAAAAGAGGCATTTACATTGTATTTTCAGAGCATTCTGGCCTGGAAAAGTATCAAAGACTTCGAGCTTTCCTTTAATGAAGACCGCAAACACCTGTCATCTCACGGAATATCAGAGCTTGACATGGTGCTTATGCTTGATTACTTAAAGCTCGAAGTAAGGAAAAAACAAGAATCCTGAAAAAAATCATATGGCACGCAGCGTTTGTTTGATTTGTTCCGTCATTAATATGAGTCGAGATTGTTACATCGATCAGAGAGCTCTTATTTTTATTGATTGAATACAAATCTATGCAAACGCTTCCCGGCTGTTGTGCCGGGTGTTTTTCTCCTTTTTCCAATCAATATTTCCATTTTTTAGGTTTTGTATTCGTTTCAGGGGATACGGAAATGGCCGCACATTACTTCGAAAGCTCTACCAATAGCGAAGAAGTCCAAAAACAACATTAGCCAGAACAACTAACCACGCGGCCA